>JBMFMH010000070.1:0-9784 GCA_049970775.1 bacterium
ATTAAAAATTCCAGCTTCCAATACAGTGTCAGCTGCCTCACCATGAGGTCCGATAAACGCTTTGGGTTAAAGGGGTTAGGGCAAGCAAAAATTACACCTGTCCATTCTCCAGTATAAGGGAAGCGAGCAAAAATAAATTTATCCTTAAATTTGATTGGCAACTTGTCCTTTATCTTGTTGAGGATGCTATTGTTAGATGGAGTGCCGAAAAGCTCTAAGTTTTTGCTTCTAAGCTCCTCTTCGTTAATCTCCTTGTCAGCTTTAATGCCTATTTTAACATTCATTCTTTCAGCAAATGTTCGCTGTTTTAGCAAGGCTTGCTTACGGATGTAATCTTCTTCGTCTTTTTTCTGTCCTTGCGTGCCATAAACTATTAAGGCCTCTTGAGGGAAACAAGCCATCAAATACTCAGCCGAAACTATAGCACCTTCTTTCATATACTGCTTAGAAGGGCTATTCTCCCATCTTACTTTGTCTAAAGGCATAGAACCACTGTATAATCTCCAGACATTTTTGTTTTCTTTATTGAAGATTCCCGCTTCCACTTTCAAGGCTTCGTTATCTTTCGTAGTAAAAAGGAGGTAATCTATCGGGTCATCAAGACACGGCTTGAAATCCATGATATGGCGCAAAGCCCCTGGGGTTGTGGCGCCAAAAATGGCAAAGTATTTAGTAGGATTCAACGGATTAGGCACAACCATAATAAGCCCTACATTTCCTTCATATACCCGTTTACCAAGGCTGACCTTTTCGTCATCTATCAATATTGGCAGGCTATTTCTCATTCTCTGGATGAGAGAGCTATCCCTAAATAGAGTGAATAGAATGATATTTTTCTCCCTTATGTCCTTTTTCTCTAATCGCTCCTCGCTTTTACACAACTCCTCCCCAGGTGTTTGCGGAGCGACAGCTGAAACGAAAGCATTTAATGTTTCCCTGAGGGAAGGGGATTCTTCTATCAGTTTATACGGATATAATATGACGAAAGGCCGACGAAATACTTCTCTCAAAGGTCCTTGTAGTTCTTCCTTACCCATAGATAAGGAAACCAATGTTAAAGGCAATGCTATAATCAAAATCCATCTCTTATTTTTCATTCATATCACCCTTGAGGAATTCTAACCATTCCTTAGCTTCCGAGAACTCTTCGCTTCCGGGATATGTATCTATTATTTCCCGAAAGATTTTAATCGCTTCTTCTCTCTGCCCCTTCTTATAAAGGCATTGCCCCTTGAATAGCATAGCCAAAAGGCGGAACTTGCTATCGGGATATCTATCTATAATCTGTTGAAATGTTCTAATTGCTTCATCTAACGAGCCGGCTAATCTATAACAATTACCAATTCTAAGCAATGCCTGAGGGGTGAAGCTGGGATACACCTCCGCTGCTTTTGCGTAATTTTCTATTGCTTCTTGGTATTTTCCTTTCTCAAAGGCGAAACTCCCCCAACGAGAAAGGGCCATAAATACAACATCGGGAAAATTCTCCTTGTAGTTTCGCAATATGTCGTCCAATTCCTTTTTGGCAAGGTCGGGAGCATTTATCATTGAGAGATAAATCAACATTATCTGTAGTTGGCTCCCCGCAGCAACTCTTGTTCCCGGATATTTCCTCACTATCTTGTGAAATTGAGATATTATCTGTTGGGGCTCATACCCTAAAGCTAAGTAGCATTTCCCTTTTATAAATTCTGCTTCTTCCCTTATCTCGGAGGCAGCCTCGGGATACTCGCTCAGGAGTTTATCTAAAGCTTCTAAAGCTGTTTGATACTCTTCCATACAAAAGGCGCAATTCCCTACTCCCAACAGGGCAAGCGGTCTCTGGTCAATGTGGCGCTCCGATAACTCCTTGTATTTTTTCTCCGCTTCCTCAAACTTTCCTAAATGCTCCAAAGCATATGCCCAGTTCATCTTTGCTCTGCTTATAAACCATCCCCCTTCCTTTGAAGCTTCTAACGCTTTCTTTGCATAGGCAAGCGATTCCTCAAAGTTCCCTTCCTCTTTATGAGCCTCACTTAACCAGTAGCTGGCGTCCCCTCTTAAAGAAGGAAAATCCATCGCAACTTTCTCTGCTATCTCCCTTGCCTTCTTATAATCCTTCATTTTGATACTGCATTCCACTGCTCTTAAAAGCGCCCAAGCTTTGAAGGGACTATCACCCTTGGCAATTGTTTGATAAATCTCCCTCGCCCTCCCATAATTGTTCCTGTCCTCCTCCGCCGAGCTTATCTGCAAATAAGCCTCAAATGTGAGGGGATTAGCAGGATATTCGCCGATGAAAGCGTAATAGGGAGAGAGGATGTCCTCTCCAACAGGGGAGGAAATCGGGAAAGAGAGGGAATATAGCTTTACTGCGTCAAATAAGACTGTGCCGGTTGTTTCCTTGTCTACTCGCAGAATTATCTCTCCCCTCTCTGCACCCTTTGGTGGTAGAGCGTATAGGAAAATGGGCTCCCATCCAGCGCTATCGGGATTAACGAAATACTCGGAACGAGAGTTACAAAGCCACCCCTTATCCCCATACCAAGCAATTGAAAGGAATATCCTTCCCGAGGCACCTTTTGTCTTAACATAAGCTTCACAATAGAACCAAGTGTAGTCTTTTTGGTAATCGGCAAAGACGGGAAAGGAAGAGCTCCTCCAACCTGTTGTCCAATTGGTTTTACGCAAACCAGCAGAGCGATTACCATCATAAGCATCTTTTGACCAGAAGAACTCCCCCTTTCCCCATCTATCCCAATCGCTGGGATAGCTTGTGCTTCCTTCCTCAAAAGATGAATTACTAACCGGTATCTGATGCCAATCCTCCCCAATGGGGAAAGGAGGGTTTTCCTGAGAGAAAACAAGGGCTGAGAGGGCTAAGAGGATAAGAGGATAAACGGTAGTGTTGCTTTTATTGCGGATATACCTTTATTCAATATTTTTATAACATAAACCCATCGAAAGCCAACCTCATTTGTTTAGGATTTGCCATTTCACCTTTAAAATTACAATAGCGCATACTAAATCGTCAACTTCTTTCATCAAAAATTCAATCTCTCGTTTATAACTATTACTACTATAACGATTACTACCTCATTGGCAAATACTTTTTAGAATTCCTGATTTCAATCTTAATACCCTCCTTTTAGGTAGTTAAGCATTTTTGGTAGTCTTTCTCCTGACACTGTAAATTCCTCATCTTCACCCAGATGGCGGAGAATAGGAGCCCTCTACACTTCGTTAAAAGCGCTCGGAGAGGCTTTGCTCGGGCATCCTTTAATATGAGTATATATCCATCCTCGGCTCGTTCTTTCCCTTATCAGCACTATTTGAAACGCTACCAATTTCTTGATGAAATCCTTCCAAAAGAAGATAATAAATTAAAATGGAGAAACACAAGAGCTTATACCAACGAGCGCTTATCTTTGCCCTCTTCCTCCTTTCTCCCTGTCTTTCTTATCCCCAGCCTCCCCTCTATGGGGAGCGAGGAAAGGATTTAAGCCAATGGTGGGCGAAATCGCCTCACTATGATATAAGCGACCGTTTTGAAAAGACCTCCTTCCTTCTCTCCACCGAGCTTTCGCCCGCCATCCTCATTCATTCAAATAAGAACAAAATCGTCCTCTTCGCAAATATGGGAAAATGGGGATTATCCCCACCTACATTCGTTTCTCTCCCCCTTCGTCAGGGGATTCGTCCCTTAACACAGGGGGAATCCCTTACCTCCCCTTCCCTTACCGCGCCTTGGCTTCTTGCTTCCTTCACAGGCGCCCAAGGATGGGAGAACTGGGATGCTCCCCTCCTAATCGTCCTTCAACACAGCCCTTCCCTAATCGCCCTAAACAAAAACGGTCTTTCGCTCTCTTTCCCCAAGGAAGCGGGTGACATCGTGGTTATGCCCTTATATGGTTACTACAAGCCCCCTCAGCAAGGGAAGGATTTCTTATCTCTGCATAATCTCCCATCCAAAAATATCCGTCCTTGGCAGTGGTTTAGAGGACTTCCTCAGGATGTTGTGATGCGTTGTCAATATTTCAGCAGGGTATCTCGTGCCTTTCCCCTCTATGTTGAGGAAAGGTTCGCCTTATCGGGTGATGACCTCATCATAAGGGAAAGCTTCAAATGGCGATATATCCGAGACGATTGGGGAACTACCCCGATTCGCCTTGCTCCTCTTCCTCCTTCCCTCGCTCTCGCCTGGTGGGCGGGAAGAAACCGCTTAGCCCAGAAGCCTTTCCCAATGGTTATCTATCAGCCAATTACTGACCCTGATTTATTCACTCCCTATGGTCCTTGGTTAGGAGTGGAAAATGTTGATACCTATGAAATGCGTTTTCCCCTCCTCCAATATATCAACATTACGGAAGAGGCAAAACTGCCCAATCTTGAGGAAGCACCCCAAGTGGTGAAATATGCCCTTGATTGGATTGTGAAACATATGGGGGATAAGTTCCAGGGGAAGGATTGGCAAGAGATTTGGGACCACGGTGGAGCAACTAACTACTGCTGGCAAGCTATGGGCGATAGATGGTATGGGAAAGCTCTTCCCTACCTCCCACAGGAAATCAAGGAGAGAGTTAAGCGGGTGTTGAAGCAGTATGTGAGGAACTATGTTCTTAAGGAGGAGAATTATAAGGAATTCAAAGGGATGCTGCTACTGGTTGGTCCGGGGATAGGGACTTGGGGAGGATATGATGATGCTGGCAAGTTCTCCTCAAACCTATTGGAAACCTTATGGTGTTATGCTCATTATGCTGATGATTGGGGGGTGATAAGGGAGCGATGGGAGATGATAAAGCGCCTCTTCATCACACCCCTTGAATGTGATTGGAAATCCTTCGGTCGCTATGCGATTGCGGAGATGGGGGATGAAGCAAGTCCACCCCTCTATATGGCTCGCCTCGCTTATATGGCAAATGATTACGATACCTATGCCTTCTCCTGCTATATCTTCGTGAGGGAGCTTGTCCATCACTATATCAAGCAGGTGGGCGCCCAATACTTCCGTCTCAATCAGCCCTACCATTCAATGGAATTCCTACCGAGAGAGGTGTATCTCACCAATCTATGGGGAGATTTAGCTGGCTGGCAGATAGACGGACCTACTTATCCAAAGGAAACAAGTGAAAGACAATTCAATAACCGCTGGGTGCGCTTTTCAAGCGAGGATGTCGCTCGCTTCTATAGGGATGTCTTGGGCAAAGAGGTAGAGGGGGAGATGGAGCTTTTGACACAGAGAGCAAAACAGGGGAAAACTCCCTACAAATTAAACGAGGATACAGCCCACATAGCCCCCTCCATCGTTCGTCTTCGCTCCCTTCTCCTCAACGAACCACCGGAGAAATTAGCCAGGCTTTCCCCTCCCAAAGAATGGCTTTTGGGTCGCTGTGCTGATGGGATTGCTTTCTGCCTCTCTTTCCTCCGCACAAGCCATCCTCCAGACTACATCAGACTAATTCCTCAAAGAAATCCCACCAATTTCGTTTTGGGGTTGGAGAGGATAAGGGAATACACCGAATTCCCCGCATTATGCTTAGCAATTGAGGGCAAAGGTCTTGATTATCCATTCCTCCGCTGGTGGGGTTGGAAGGCGCCGAAGAAGGCGGATGTGCCAAAAGGTGAATGGTGGAGCTTCGGTGAGGTGATATTCCCAGAGGAAAATGAGAAGTTGGAAGCTCGCTATCTCAATTGGAATACCCTTATGCTTTACTATCCGTAAGAAAGGAGGAATTTCCTTGAAGAACCTTGAATATCTTTATCAGCTTCTGAAGCAGGAGATGGTGCAAAGAAAAGAGGAAGGCTGTGATATCAGTGGCTATGAGGGGAAATTGGAAGAGGCAAAAGGTGATGAGGATAAATTGTTGAAGCTTTACGAGGAGCTTTCCTCCTTATCTTCCAAGCCTGATTTTCCTTATTATGAGCCCTCGGATTGGGAGGAATTGAGAAATGGATTATCATTTCCTTCCCCTCTTCCCTTACCCCAAGAGGAAACGCTGAACGATAAAATATATGGTGCTTGGCTGGGGAGATGCGCAGGCTGTATGCTTGGCAAACCTGTGGAAGGTTGGAGCCGGGAAAAGATAAAGGAAAACCTTAAAAGGATAAGAGAATATCCCTTGACCTATTATTTTCCTCTTGAGTTCTTCCCCGAAGTCAACCCCTATCTGAAAAGCATCACTAGGGGAAATATTAAAAGAGCGGTAAGAGACGATGACACGGATTATACAATCCTCAATCTCCATATCTGCGAGACATATGGGAAGAATTTCACTCCCCTTGATGTGGGGAAAGAATGGCTTGAGCATTTCCCTTATCATCTCGTCTATACCGCTGAGAGGGAAGCTTATAGAAACCTTGTGCTCGGCTTAGAGCCTCCGGAAACCTCCATTTTTCTCAATCCCTTTAGGGAATGGATAGGGGCACAGATAAGGGCTGATGCTTGGGGTTATGTATCCGCTGGAAATCCCGCTTTAGCTTTTGAGCTGGCTTGGAGAGATGCAATCTTATCCCATAGAAAAAACGGGATATATGGGGAAATTTTTTTCTCCGTGCTAATCTCTTCGGTTCTGGCAGGCTTGGATTTAATGGAAGGGATAGAGATGGCGCTTTCCCTCATCCCGCCTCGCTCCCGCTTTGGAGAAGCGGTGAACTTCGCCCTCGCTCTTCATAAAAAAGAAGGGAACTGGGAAAGGGCAATAGAGATAGCCTTGGAGAAATATGGTGATTATCATCCCGTCCATACCATAAACAATGCGGTCATCGTTCTACTCGCCCTCCTTTACGGCGAAGGTGATTTCGGGAAAAGCATTTGCCTGAGCGTTATGGGAGGCTTGGATACCGATTGCAATGGAGCGACCGTTGGTTCCGTGATGGGAGGAATTTTGGGCGCTTCAAATCTACCAGAGGAATGGGTGGAACCATTAAATGACGAGCTGGAAAGCGTTTTGGTTGGTTTTCAGAAAAACAAAATCAGCGATTTGGCGAGCCGAACCCTTAAGCTCGTGTATTCTTTCCGGGCAGATGAATGAGGGTCATTTTAGATGACGAAGAAAACAGGGATGGAGCCCTTTGATTTTCAAAGCGGTATTCTTCATAACTGAAAAATTTCAAAAAGATATTGGAATGGTTAGATGAGAAGAGAAAGGTTTAAAACAAAGGTTGTAGGGAATAAGTTAAAGATAAAGGGAAGTTTTTGATGTTGCTAAAAGCAAAATGTATTATCAGAAAAAGAAATTGAGAGAGGGAATTCTTATTTAGAGTTTATGATTAAACATCAATGTGTTATTCCCTTTAAAGAATCTAATTTGTTACGGGATTCTACAATAACTTGACAAAATCATAAAATACAAGGATACTTTACAATCGGAGGCGATGTAAATTGAAAAGGGTTTTTAAAATATCCACCATTTGGGTATTAGCTTTGGGGGTTTCCCTGCCTGCTACTCTCCCCCCTGATGTTGAAGCTACGCTTGACAGGTTCCTCAACACCATAACAGCCTATGACAACTTCAAAATGGAATTTCAGCTCAGCGCCCAGCTTGCAGGCGTGCGGGCTTCCGCGGAGGGCATACTCCTTTACGATAAGAGCGGAAAATTCAAGATTGAAATAGGACAGTTGTTTTACCTTCTCAATGATGGGCAGAATTTATGGTTCTATACTCCGCTAACGAAGGAATATTCCCGCAGCGATTTGCCCCTCCAGCAAGTCGCCAAGCTGTTCGCCCCCACAACGCCTTCCCCCACTCTTGGACCAGCCCTCTCTTACCTATTGAAACAAATCCTGCTGAGCGAGAATTTCGCTTTAGAATCCGCTTCCCTGCGTGAAGAATCCCTTGAGGGGAAAAAATCCCTAACTTTAATCTTCACGAGTAGCAAAGGATTTGAGGTTAAAATCTGGCTTGAGCCAAAAAGCTACGAGCTCCAACAGATTGGGGTTATGACAAGGATATCAGATGGGCAAAAACTCTTGGTTTATCTGAAGGTCCAAAAGTTCACAACGAACATTTCTCTACCTCCCAAGGCTTTCGTTTTCACTCCTCCTCCCGGGGCAAAGGCTAAATAACTAATCTGTGGAGAAGGAACTGAGCATATTATTCCTCCACTCGCTTTGCGGAATCTTGTTTGTAGGAGACCTTTACATTTGGGTTTTCCTCCTTAAGAATCACCCCTGGCGTCGGAAGGTTCTTGTGGAGCTTTTGTTCTTGGTTCCCATTATCATCGCTTTTTGGGCTTGGATGGAGCTTAGGAGAGGACAGCTGGCTTCGCAGGAAAATTGGCGAGGGCTATGTTCCCTTTTCGCCTTCCTCCTTCTCTGCCTCCTGGCAGCCATAAGCTTTCATTTGTGGATTTCTTACAGCGGGGCTATTTTCTGGTTATCTTTTATCCTCTACTTAAAATTCCTTATCACTAAAGGAGCTGGCTTAGCGAAGGAGGAACTTGTAAAGGAGATAAACCTCCAGATAGCCAAGAGCAAGGAGATTCTTAGACGAAAGTGGGGTAGGATATTACTTTATTTCTCACGAGTTTTCGTGCCCGTTTTATTCTTCGCGATTATCCTTAAATTGTTCTACATCATCTTCTTTAAAATAGGGTTGGACATCTGCTTCATTAAAGATTTGAGGATTCGGCAAGATGACAGATACGCCGCTTTTATCTTGATAAGAGGTCTTTCCGAACATCCCTTCTCCTTCAATATACTCTCCATACCAGAAAAGCGGATAGTGTATGAACTCCCTTACGATTATCCATCCATTCATCTACATATTATCGGTTGGATTGAGGGCAATCTAGTTGTTGAATTAACGCAAGGCGGTAGGAAATGGCTGATTGTTATGCGAGAAGAAGGCAAAAGCTTCAGGGCTTCCTTTGAGGAATTTCCACCTTACGAGAACCTCTTTGTGCTCGGCTCCCACCTCTACGCTAAAGGAAGGAACGATTATCTCCTTCGCCTCCGTAGGGAAAAAGGTAAATGGAAGGTGGAAGCTGCTTATCCGCCTCTAGAAAAAGAAATTAATAGCGTAAAGAAAGACGAAAGATATGTTTATAAACGCTATCAACACATCTTTGAGATGCAAGGGGAACCGGTTTATGTTTTGTTGGAGGAGCGTAGGGAAAAGGGAAAGGTCTATTATAAGGATGGGACATATCTGGGCGAGGCATTCTACCGTCTTGGTATCCAGATGCCGAGAGGAAAGCTGAATTGGTTAAGTCAATTTGAGACATTGGTCAATCCTCTCGGAGAAATCGTAAGTTTCTCCGCCTCAAAAGATAGATGTTATTTACTCATTCAAGTGATTGATATCAAAACGGGAAAACCCCTTCCCCGTTTTTCCCTCTTTGAAATCTCAAATAAGGTGATTAGAGCACAGGAAACGGTTTGGCATATTGAGAAGTTCAAGGGTTTTTACGAGCTATGTTCCACCCCCAGGGGTTATCTACTTATTTACCCAAGATTCATCTTGTCATTTAGAGATGGGAGGGGGAAGATGTACCTATTCTCGCTCTCTCCTCTTGGGGAAAAGGGGGTCATAAAATGGAGATACGATGGTGTCAGCAACGCAAAGGCGCTAAATAGGGAGGATAAGGTCTTGTTGTTCGCGGGTAAAAGAGGGTATCTTGTTGATGTCAAGAATTTAAAGATTGAGGAAATCCTCCGTTTGTCGCTGGTGTGGAACAAGTAAAGCAAACATCCCGCGCTAATTCTCGGGATGAGTGCCCAGCATTCATCTTTAGGTGATTTATTCAAGCAAAATTAATTTTTTGCTATAATTTATCTGGATGAAGATACCGCGCCTGCCTGTTT
>JBMFMH010000071.1:0-9677 GCA_049970775.1 bacterium
CATCGCCGATAACGAGAAGAGCTTTCTTCGCCAAGATAAATACCTCCTTTCTTTTATGAGCTAGATACTTTTAGTTTCCTAAATTGGTTGCTGAGGCAATGTTGGTTGAATTTTTAGCATCCTGATCAAAGCCGCGCCTTCCGAGTTTTCAAAAATCTTAACCGCATCTGTTCCGTCTAATGTTGCCATTATAGAAAGATGAACTTGACGAATAGCATCCTGTAACGGAGGCTCCCGCTCTTCTAATAGCTCTATTCTAACACCTAATTTTTTCAGCTGTTCTGCATCTACTCGGCGAGAATGAGAAAGAGTGTGTTCTTCAGCCAAATATTTTGCCACCTTCTCAGCTTTTCGCCTTGCATCTCGCAGACCACGAAACATATATTCTGTTAACCAATTAATAACCAATTCTTCTGAGAGCTTGATAAAATTTTCGCATTCTACTAACAAAGAGGGGGCGAATTCTTGAAGTATGGGCAGCCATACCGGAAGCAAAGAAGGGTCTTCTCTCAGTTGGGCAGCTGCTCTATCAAATTGCTCCAAAATAGAGCCGGCGGGACAGAATCTACCACGAACCATAACTTGCGGGTCTATAGGTCCTAATTCACCCGCGCTGCTCATCAAAATACTATCCCCTGATAAGACTAACATAGTTGCTGCGCTTTTAGCGGCTCCTGTTACAATAAACCGTATCTCCCTAAATTTACTACGGAGCATTTTAACTATGGATTCCGTAGCTTCTGCAGAACCGCCTGGACTATGAACAAAGACATCAACTTCTTGTGAGGTTATATTGCGGATTATCTCATCAAACCCTTCTTTATCGGAAATATCAATAGTTAAAAAATCCGAAAATTTTGCCTTGATGGGATGGTGGAAGGCTGTCGCATACACTAAAAGCGGACGCCCAGTGAGATTTTTTAATAACTCATACTTCTTCCTCCTCACTATATCAAATCCGCTTACCCTTGCACCTTCCGACCTTTGGTTTATTTCCTTCTGTGCACTCTCTATTTCTGCTTGGATATCTTGCCAGCTAGTCACTTCCACTCCGTTTGCTTGTAAATTTTTTGGGCGATGTTGTAGTATCAGAGTAATACATAAATCTGGGAGCGAGGGCTTTCTTATATTGCTGATATGAGATAGCAAAAACCTCTAGCGCCTTTTTAATTAAAGGGTGTTGTTCTAGAAATTCCTTAATTTCCTCCTGGGTCTTCTGGGCTTCTTTAGTTCGTTCCATTTCTTTCACCTAATTACATTATAGCGAACTGCCAATAAAAATACAACCTTTGTATTTTGGGGATATGATACCAAAAAGGTCCGAGTTAAATTGCTTATCGCTCATCCTTTTTGCTGTCCAAGATAACGGTAACAGGACCGTTATTTATAAGGTGGATTAGCATTTTTTCTCCAAAGATACCCTTTTTTGTGGGCACAAGCTCGTTAAGCATAGAGAAAGCAAGTTGAAAAATCCCTTCAGCAACATCAGGGGGTGCGGCGGAGGTGAAATCGGGTCTTCTCCCCCTTCTCGTTGAGGCAAGGAGAGTAAATTGCGAAACGAGAAGGACCTCACCTCCTACATCTTTAACGGAGAAATTCATTTTGCCGTTCTCGTCCTCAAAGATACGAAGGTTGACTACCTTATCAACGATATACTTTACATCCTTCTCGCTATCCTCTTTTTGAACCCCGAGAAGAACTAAGAGTCCCTTCCCGATAGAAGCCACCAAATTATTCCTTACATAGACGCTTGCGGAATCAACCCTCTGAATTACCGCCCTCATCAGCGAACCACCCTTCGAGGCACTCCTACTCGATACACCTCTAATACATCGCTTAATCTCTTTATCTTCTCAATCAATTTGTTGAGGTGGTTTACATCGTGGATATCTATGAAAGCGCTTATCGTTGCGGTTTTGTTGCTTCTCGTCTTCACTTTCAGAGAACTTATGTTTATCCCCTCACTGCTTATAATAGCGCTTATATCCGATAACAAACCGATTCTATCTATAGCTTCTACTTGAATTGCTACAGGAATTGCTCTCTCCGACCTTTTCCATTGTAGTTTCACCAATCTATTTTTCTCTTGTGGTGGTAAATTTTCTATATTCGGGCAATCCACTCTATGAACCACTATTCCCTTTCCCCTTGTTATGAACCCCACTACATCTTCCCCTGGAAGGGGATAGCAACATCTTCCTCTTTTTATCACAATTCCATCCACCGCTATCTCCGGAAGACTAACGCTGATATGGGTTTCCTCAGAAGAAGTTTGGGTAGGGGGCGGGAACTTCCTCTTTATTTTCTCTATGACTTGCCAAACGGAAGCGGAACCGTAGCCCAAAGAAGCTAATAGGTCTTGGTAGGAAGCGAAACCAAGACGAGGAGCGATTTCCCCTAATTCCTTTTCCCAGGGAAAATCCGGAGGTAGATAACCAAGCGAGGAAATCTCCTTTAAAAGGATTTCTTTCCCCTTCTCAATGAGTTCTTCCTTGTGCTGCTGGCGGAAGAAGCGCTTGATACAGCTTTTAGCGTGAGGTGTTTTAACGAACCTAAGCCATTCAAGAGAAGGATGAGCGTTAGGTTTCGTGAGTATTTCCACTTTATCTCCTGTCTTCAGGATATAATCCAGGGGGACGAGTTTCCCATTTACTTTTGCACCAACGCACTTATTCCCTACTTCAGAATGGATTTGATAGGCGAAATCAACGGGGGTTGAACCAGCGGGAAGTTCAAAGATATCACCTTTAGGGGAGAAGACGAAAACCCTATCCTGAAAAAGGTCCTCCACCATAGAGCGGAAAAACTCGGCTGGGTCGCCGTAATCCATTTGTAATGTAAAAATTTGGCTTCTCAGCTTACGGATTCTTTCCAAAAAATCCTTGTCGTCCTTGACATCCTCTTTATAATGCCAATGAGCAGCTAAGCCGAACTCTGCTTCTCTATGCATATCCCAAGTCCTTATCTGCACTTCCAACGGTTTCCCCTTAGGACCTATAACCTTTGTATGGAGCGAACGGTAGCCGTTATCCTTTGGGTGGGCGATGAAATCAGCAAACATCCCGGGTATTGGTGTCCAGGTCTCGTGAACTACGCTTAGGGCGATATAACATTGTTCCCTCGTGAACACTATCACCCTCAAAGCGACCAAATCGTAGATTTCCTCCAATGAAACATTGTCTCTCTCCATCTTCTTATAAATGCTCCAAAGATGTTTTGCCCTCCCATAGACTGTCGCCTCAATGTTTACACTCCTTAACTTTTCCCGCAAAATTTTTGCCGCTTCTTCCACCTCTGCTTCCCGGTCTTCTCTAATCTTTTCTAAGTTTGCCTTTAGCTCTTCAAATTCCTTAGGGTAAAGGTATTGAAAAGCGAGGTCCTCAAGCTTTGATTTAAATTCCCAAATTCCCAATCTATTGGCAAGGGGAGCGAAAACCTGCATAGTTTCCAATGCTATTTTCTTCCTTCTCTTCTCGGGCAAAGCATAAAGGGTCTGCATATTATGCAACCTATCCGCAAGCTTAATGAATATCACCCTCACATCCTTCGCCATTGCAAGGATGATTTTCCTTATATTTTCCGCCTGCGTTCTCTCTTCCCTTAAATATTCCTTCTCCGTATGAGAAAGTTTTGTAACTCCCTCCACTAAATCAGCTACATCTTCGCCGAAATTTGACTTGATAAAGGGAAGGTCAATATTTTTCCCATCCTCCAATACATCGTGTAGAAGTCCCCCTATGATTACATCCTCATCCATTCCTAGGTCCGCTAATATAAGGGCAACATTCAAAGGATGAAAAATATAGGGTTCCCCAGATTCCCTTCTTGTGCCAAGATGAGCGAAATAGGCAGTCTCAGCAGCGAGGTGAATTCGCCCCTCATCTATCCGGGTGTTTCTTTCCCTCATTTTAGAAATCAATCTTCTTATAAAGCTAACGACTTCTTCAGTCATAATAGTACTCTTCTTCCCAAAGTTCCCACAGAGGAAGCTGAGCAAGATAAGGCTCTCCTTCCTCCGAAACGATTGAGCCCTCTGGGCTAACCCATCCCTTTAAAATAAGTATGGGGAGATTGGACTGTTTGTCAAAGCCTAAAGCAAATATCACCGAAACCCTATCGGGTATCCCATTTAACAATTTCACAGGGCTCAAGCATTTCAGTTCCCTTCCAGCTTGTCTTAAGAAAAGGATTTCATATCTTCCGTTTGGGCTGGGATGACGCTGTTTAATCTCCACATTCTCGCTTAAGAAAAGAGGCTCGGGGTTGTCTATCCCGTGGGGAGCGAAAAGGGAAACTTCTCCTGCCAATCTTTCCGTTATCTCGCTGAATTGAAGGATAGATTCCACTTCTTTATAGGGCAGGAGCTCCTCATAGCTGAGGGAGCGGCGAGCTATTTCGTTTATCTTTTCCTTGAATTCCTCAAACTTGCTCACTTCCAGCTCAATACCAACGGCGAAATTATGTCCACCAAAATTGGAGAGGAGATTAGAAACCTCCTCAAGAGCCTTGTAGAGATTGAAGCTCGGGATGCTTCTTCCCGAACCCTTTATCACATCTTCGTGTTGGGAAAGAACGAAAGCTGGTCTCTGATACATCTCCACCAACTTTGAGGCAACGAGCCCTAAGAGCCCTCTATGCCAGTTCTTCCCTTTAATTACTATGATATAGTCCCTTTCCAAATCCAATTTCTCCAACTCACTTTGAATTTCTCTTAATATTTCTGATTCCAAAGAACGCCTCTCCCTATTTAATGTCTCTAACTCTTGGCAAATCTCAATTCTTTTCTCCTCCTTATTAGCTACTAACAATTCAAGGGCTTTCCAAGGAGTTTTCATTCTTCCGGGAGCGTTGAGTCTAGGAGCTAAAATAAAGCTCGCCTTGTGAGAATCAATGTATCCGTTCAACCCGATGACTTTCTTTAAGGTAGCAAGTCCTTTGCTTGGCTCCTTTGCGAGCTTCTCAAGACCAAATTTTACCAACACTCTATTCTCACCCAAAAGGGAAGAGAGGTCTGCGATTGTGCCCAAAGCAACGAGGTCAAGCTTATCGTAGAGGGACTTTTCGTTATCGTTAAAAAATCGCCCCAACGCCTGAGCGACTTTAAAGGCAACTCCCACTCCCGCTAAATCTTTGTAAGGGTAAGAAGATGAAGCACGGGGATTAATCGTAGCCAATGAGGGAGGATTTTGCCTCATTTCGTGATGGTCAGTTATTATAACATCAATACCGTAATCGTTCAAGCTCTCAACTTGATGATGAGAAGAGCTACCGCAATCAACCGTTAAGAACACACCCACCTTAAGTTCAATCGCTTTCTTTACCGCATAGCTTGATATGCCGTGTCCTTCTTTATGCCTATCGGGAAGATGGCAAAAAACAATTCCTCCCAGCTCAGTTAACTGTTTAGCGAGGAGCGCTGTAGCGCAGATACCATCCACATCGTAATCGCCTTGGAGGAAAATGGGTTCTCTATTCTTTATAGCTCTTCCTAATCTTAAAACAGCTTGTTCCATTCCCTCCAATAAAAAAGGGTCGTGAAGGTCGTGAAGGGTAGGGGAGAGAAATTTTTTCCCCTCTTCTTCATTTTCTATATTTCTATTGAGGAGGAGAGAAGCTGTTATAGGTAGGATTGATAGCTTTTTTGCTAAATCCCTTGCTTTTTCCTCGTCTTGTTTTTTCACTTTCCAGATGACCTTATACATTCTTCTCATCCGGTTCCATATGAATGGTAACAACTGCACCGGGAAACAATTCTTTTATATCCCCCTCTATATGCTCGGAAATACTATGGGCTTCCTCAAGAGAAATGCCCTTGGGAAATTGGATATGCATATCCATTTGCAACTCACTTCCTGATTTCCTTATCCTTAATTTGTGATAGCCGGTTAGCTGGGGATAGTGTTCCATCAACAACTTCTCTACTTGTTCCGAGACTCCGAGAGGAGCCTTATCCACAATTTGAGAGATAGCGGACTTCAGAACGATGTAAGAGGTTCTTATAAACATAAAGCCAATGACCATAGCGATAACCGGGTCAATTATATAAAAATGTGTAAAACGGATAAGGAGAAGCCCGAAAATTATGCCGATAGCGTTGTAGAAATCCAATTTATAGTGTTGAGCAACGGAAAGGAGAGATAGCGAATCTGCTTTCCTACCCAATTTAGAGAGATAGAGAACCAAAAGGATTTTAATAAGAGCATTTAAAAGCATAACAGCGATGCCAATCTCAGCGAACTTGACCATTTCCTTACCGATTATCTTTTTGATTCCCTCTATGAAGATTATTATCGCGAAAGAGAACATCACAGTGCCCTCAACCAATGAACCAAGCGTATCAAATTTGCCGTGTCCGTAGTGGTGGTCCTCATCGGGAGGACGACTAACTTGCTTGAGGGAAAGGAATATCAAGAAAGCGGAAAGGCTTTCTACAAGGGAATCCATCGCATCGGACAAAACGCTAAGAGAAGATATGAGTATACCAACCGTCCCCTTGAGGAGGAGGAGCAACAAATTGACTAAAAAAGATACCCCTGCCGCTCTCGGTAATTCCTTTTTCTCCGGGGGCATAAACTTATCTTCTCTTTTTCTTTTTCTTCTTTTTCACTACCTTAGAGATATTTTCCGCCGTTCTTGGGACGGGAACATAAACTGGCGTATCCGTTCTGGGGCGACTCACCTCTGGAACAGCAGTAGGAATAACAGGAGCCTCCGCAGCAACCTTTCTGGTTCTTTTCGTCCACAAGTAAACTATAGGGGAAGCATTGAAAAGGCTTGAATATGTTCCCGTTATCGTTCCGATGATTAAAGCACCGATGAAATGCCTTATCGTAACCCCGCCGAAGAAAAAGAGCGCTAGTAAAACGAGAAGAACAGTTAAAGATGTATTGATAGACCTTGCCAAGGTTTGATTTATACTTGCATCCACTACCTCACCGAAGGTTTCTCCCCTTCTCCTGAGGCGCCAATTCTCCCTAATACGGTCAAAGATAACGATTGTATCGTGGACTGAGAAACCAATCATAGTGAGAACCGCAGTAACGAAGAGGGAATCAATCTCCACTCCGAAGAGCTTTCCCAAAATTGCAAATGAACCAAACATCACAAGGACATCGTGGAGGGTGGCGATGACAGCTGCCGCTCCATATTTTAATTCGTTGAAACGGAAGGAAAGATAAAGAAGAATCAAAATGGAAGCCAAGATTACCCCGATAAGCGCCTTTTTCGTCAACTCACGGCTTATCGTGGGTCCTATGCTATCAACCGAGAGTTCCTCAAACTTGCCAAACCTTTCCGCAAGTGCATTTTCCACATTCTTAACAACTTCCATTGAAGAATGCCTCATTCGGATATAAAGCTCTTTATTATCTTTACTGACCTGTAAGAACGCATCGGGAAAACCAGCTTGGGCCACAATGTTCCTCGCCTCAGCAAGGGAAACAGCTTTTTCAAATCTGAGGGTGATTATCGTTCCGCCTGTGAAATCTATTCCTTTCTTCAATCCTCTTATGGGTGGTAAATAGAAGATTAAGCCAGGAATTATGACGGCTAAGCTTATGGCAAACCAAAGCTTCCAATGCTTAACGAACTTGAAATTAACGCCTCTTGTCCAGGAGAAAACGCCATAAAGGCGAGGATTGCGAGCGAAAGGAAACATACTTTCAACTACGATTAACAGGGTTCGGCTAACGGTTATAGCTGTGAACATTGAGAGAATAGTTCCGATTCCGAGGATGAGAGCAAATCCTTTTATCGGTCCAGTGCCAATGGCGTAGAGAACGATTGCAGAGATGATAGTGGTTGTGTTGCAATCAAAGATGGCGGTAAAGGCACGATGGAAGCCAGCATCAATCGCTGCCCTTAATGTTTTACCTGCCCGTAATTCCTCCTTAAGTCGCTCAAATATGAGAATATTTGCATCTACAGCCATACCTATGGTTATAATGAGAGCGGCTATGCCGGGGAGAGTGAGCGTGACAGGTATGCCTTTGAAAATAGCAAGCATAAACAGAGTGTAAAGCAAGAGAGCGATATCAGCAATTAAGCCGGGAAGGAGGTAGTAACCGAGCATAAAAAGCATAACCAAGGCTAGCCCCCATATACCTGCCCGCAAGCTTTTCTCAAGGGAATCCTGTCCCAGGGTAGGACCAACTTTCTGGACGGAAGCAATCTCCAAGGGAACGGGAAGTGCGCCTGCATTGATTAATTCCGCTAATTGCTGTGCTTCTCTAAGATTCCTAAATCCACCCTCTATTACCACGCCTTCGGTGTAAATATGCGTTCTTATACGGGGTGCGCTGATTATTTTGTTATCCAAAACAATTGCCAAGTAATCGCCTATATGCCCTGCGGTAAAGGCGGCGAATTTCTTCTGTCCCTCAGGATTAAGGGAGAACTCGACGATAGGCTTGCGGGTGACATCTAAATCTGCCCTGGCTCTTCGCTTTGGATTTAAGTCGTTTCCCGTGAGGATAACGGGCGCGTTCGCAAGGACCTTGGATTGAGGCACCTCTTTCCCTTGCATATCGTAGAATTTAATCTCTTCTTTTCCATCTGGGGTTCGGTTGACTTCCATCCTATAAGGCGCGGCGGGATTGTTTTGGCTCTGGACATCTTGAAGATAGCGGAACTCCACCATAGCGGTGGATTTAAGCATTGCTAAAGCTTCCTCTTCCTTTTGAATTGCTGGTAGCTCAACAACTATCTGGTTTGTTCCCTTAGCTTGAATCAATGGCTCTGCAACGCCTAAGGCATCCACCCGCCTCCTAATGATGTCCATAAGAGCCATTTGGTGTTCCTTTGTTATCTTTGGGATATCCTTTGTGGGCTTCGCCTCAAGAACGAGGCGAATACCACCTGCTAAATCAAGACCTCGTTTGAAAGGTTTTTTGTAAACTACATATCCTGAGCCGACTACCAAAAGGAATATAAGAATGAGCAAGTGCTTCGTCTTCATATCCTTCCTCCTTTATATGTATGGATTATAAATACAGAAAAAGGGGATGTCAAATTTATGTATAAACCAGTTTTCTTTGAAGCCTTATTAAAACACATTGCCAACTCTACCAAATTTTTGGTTTTGTTGCTGGTATGGGAAAAAATAGATTTAACATCCTTCTCTACTTCCTAACTGGGATGAATGCCCAGCATTCATCCCGAGAATTGCTTTCCATTCCCGATATATCCCCTTTTAGGGTGAGGAGGGAAAATAGAGGTGGGGCATTTCTTAAAAATCAAATTTTTCCCATGGTTGAATAATTCCGAAAAAGGGGAAATAGCATTTTATGCCCCCACTATCAACTTCTAATAAAATGAAAGATAAAGAAATATTTTGAAAAAATGAAAAAATTAAGGTAATTAGAGAGGGAATAGAATCATAATCTAATTTTTTGAAGAATTTACTTTGTTGAAGCAAAACAAGATTTATGAAAGATTTACAGAAATTGAAGATAATATGTCTTTATATGTTTTATTCAACAAAGCCCAAATTTTTAACCATAAAGTTCTAACTTCCAAAAAATTTTAAAATCTTTATAAAATATACAAAAACATAACCTTATGTTTTTTTCAGTCCCATTAGTTTATTCACAAACCATATACTAAATTGTGTTAAAAAATTAAAAAGGAGGTAGAGCATATGCTTAAAACCAATGTTGATAGGTTGATTGAAACCTCCG
>JBMFMH010000072.1:0-4621 GCA_049970775.1 bacterium
TGGTTTTTCAGGTTTTTTAAACAAATGTCTTTTTATAGGATTTATGCAACAAGACTCCTTTGCTAAATAATTCCCCAAAAGTAGGAGGATAGCCCTTTGTCATTCCTTTTCATACCAGCAACAAAACCGAAATTTTTTGCATTTGCCTTTTCCCTTAATTTTGCTATAATAGTGAATAAAGTTTATTAAAATAGTATACTTTTTAGGAGGTTGTTATGAAACTATCAACAAAGGTTCGTTATGGTATGAGATTGATGCTGGAGCTCGCCCTCCACTGGGACAAAGGTCCCATCAAACTGGAGAAAGTCGCCCAGCGACAATCCATTCCCCTCAAGTATATGAGGCAGATTGCCTACTCCCTTGAAGCGGGAGGGCTTCTTATCAGCGTGAGAGGTCCCGGCGGAGGCTACATCCTCCCTCGCCCTCCCGAGGAGATATCCCTTATGGAAATCATTAAAAGCGTAGCTGGCTCCTTTTCCCTCGTTCCCTGCCTTGATAATCCACGCTACTGCGAGAGGAGCGCCTGCTGTGCAACGAGGGAGCTTTGGGAGGAGGCTTCCTCTGCTCTGCGGGAGATTTTTGAGAGAAAGAAGCTGAGCGACCTCGTCCGAAGGCAACTCGCCTTAGGAGGTGCTTAAAAAGATGATTTATATGGATTACAATGCGACAACCCCTATAGATGAGCGAGTCCTTGATTCTATGCTTCCCTATCTCCGGGAGGAATTCGGCAATCCTTCTTCCATCTATTCCCTCGCCCAAAGGGCAAGGAAAGCGGTTGAGGAGGCAAGGGAAAAGCTCGCCAAGCTCCTAAATTGCGACCCAAAGGAGATAATCTTCACCTCGGGAGGAACGGAATCGGACAATTTCGCGCTAAAAGGAATAGCTTATGCCAACCAGGATAAAGGCAAACACATAATAACCTCTCAGATAGAACATCACGCCGTCCTCAATACCTGTAAGTTTCTGGAAAAGCAGGGCTTCCAGATAACATATCTTCCCGTTGACCGCTATGGTGTGGTTGATTTAGAGGCTCTTGAGAGGAGCATAACTCCCCAGACGATTTTAATCTCCATTATGTTCGCCAATAACGAAGTGGGAACGATACAACCGATAAAGGAAATAGCGAGGATTGCAAGGAAATATGGAGTTTATTTTCACACCGATGCGGTTCAAGCTGTGGGGAAAATACCCATAGATGTAAAGGAGCTTGGGATTGACCTCCTTTCCCTCTCCGCCCACAAATTCTATGGACCGAAGGGAGTGGGAGCTTTATATGTGAGGAGGGGAGTGAGGATTGTTCCTTTCATTCAAGGTGGTGAACAGGAGAAAGGAAGGAGAGGTGGAACGGAGAATGTTGCGGGAATAGTGGGTTTAGGAAAGGCTGCGGAGATAGCGCAGGAGGAGATGGAGGAAGAGGAAAAGAGGGTAAGAGCTTTGAGGGACCAGCTTGAGAAGGGGCTATTGGAAAGGATTCCCGAGGTGATTTTGAATGGACATCCTCAAAACAGGCTCTACAACACCCTCTCAATCTGCGTGAAGTATGTTGAAGGGGAATCAATGCTTATAAACCTTGATAGGGAGGGCATCTGTGCTTCCTCTGGCTCGGCTTGCACCTCCGGTTCTTTGGAGCCCTCCCATGTCCTCCTCGCTATGGGGGTTCCTCCTGAGGTAGCTCACGGCTCCTTGCGCTTCAGCTTGGGGAAATTCAATAAGGAAGAGGATGTGGAGCGGGTGATAGAGGTCTTGCCTCCCATAGTTGAGGAATTGAGAAAGATTTCGCCATTTTGGGAGTGAAGGATTATGGAGCTTATAGAGAAGATAATGAAACTAAAAGAGGAGAAGGACGCCGTGATAGTAGCGCACAATTATCAATTGCCGGAGGTGCAGGATATAGCTGATTTCGTTGGGGATAGCTTGGAGCTTTCAAGGAAGGTTGCCCAGATGGAGAACAAGGTAGTTGTCTTTTGCGGTGTGAAGTTTATGGCTGAGACGGCAAAGATTCTCTCGCCTCAAAAGGTTGTCCTTTTGCCTCGTGAGGAGGCAATCTGTCCGATGGCGGAGATGGTTAGCGCTGAGGATATAAGGGAATGGAAGAGGCTTTATCCGAGGGCAAAAGTTGTTGCTTATGTTAACACGAATGCGGATGTAAAGGCTGAGGCTGATGTTTGCTGCACCTCGGCGAACGCCCTAAAGGTCGTGAGGAACATAGAGGGGGAAGAGATAATCTTCGTTCCCGATAAGAACCTCGCCCTTTGGAGCGCTCGCTTCTCCGATGGAAAGAAAATCCATCCTTGGGAAGGCTTCTGCTATGTTCATAAGAGGATAAAAGCGGAGGAAGTGAAGGAAGCGAAGAGTAGGTATCCTGATGCGGTCGTCCTCGCTCATCCTGAATGCGACCCCGAGGTTTTGGATTTAGCCGATGCGGTCCTCTCCACCTCTGGAATGCTCAGATATGCGAGGGAAAGCGAGGCGAAGAGGTTCATAATCTGCACCGAGGTAGGCTTATTGCATAGATTGAAGAAGGAGAACCCGGAAAAGGAGTTCCTCGTTCCCAGAGCATTGATGTGCAGAAATATGAAGCTTACGACTTTACAAGATGTCTATCTTTCCCTCCTCTACGAGAGATATAAGATAGAGCTTCCCGAGGATATCATCTTTCGGGCGAGGAAATCCCTTGAGAAGATGTTGGAATATGTTTGAGGTGATGGGCTATGCTGGAGTATAGTGAGAAGGTTATGGAGCATTTTCGCAATCCGAGAAATGTGGGGAAGATTGAGGATGCGGATGGAGTGGGAAAGGTTGGCAATCCTATGTGTGGTGATATAATGGTGATTTATATCAAGGTTCAGGATAACAAGATAGTGGATTGCAAATTTCAGACATTCGGTTGTGTAGCCGCCATAGCCACCTCATCTATGGTCACCGAGCTGGTGAAAGGGAAGGATATTGAGGAGGCGCTGAGGATAACGAACAAAACTGTAGCGGAGGCTTTGGGCGGTCTGCCAGCGATAAAATATCACTGCTCCCTTTTAGCGGAAGAAGGGATAAGAGCAGCTATTGAGGATTACAAGAGAAAGAAAGGAAGTGATGAATAGATGGGAATGGAGAGCTTTTCACCTGCCCTCATTGTGGCGAATCCCTCTTCATATTTGAGGAGGAACCGATAGCTGTCTGCGGAAGATGCTCTGGCATCGTTTCCCCTTACTGGACGGAGGAGGCGCTCAGGGGAGGTTTATTTGGGAAAGCGACTGCCAGAAGCGCTGATAGCGAGTGAGGGTGGAGAACTGGGCTTGCAGGAAAGTTGCGTCTAAATCCTCATATTTCTCCTCAACGAGGGAAACCAGTTCACCATCAAGCGCTCTATCCTCCACGAGTTTTCCCAAAATTCCCATCACATCCTCTTTCTTCATCACGCCACGATAGGGACGATACTCCCGCAGAGCGGAATAGACATCCGCTACCCCCATTATGCGAGAGCCCAAATCCAGCTCCTCCTCCCTTAAATGGAAGGGATAGCCCGTTCCATCAAGATGCTCGTGATGGAAGGAAGCCCAATCCCTTATTCTCTCCCACCCTTTAATGCGGGATAGAACCATATGGGTGTAGAAGGGGTGCGCCTTCACAACCTCAAATTCCTCCGGCGTGAGGTTTCCGTTCTTCTCCAGAACCTCAAGGGGAACCGCTATCTTCCCCAAATCGTGCATATAGCCAGCTATTTTTATCTCTTTGAGCTCTTCTTTTGAAAAACCGCAAAAACTCGCCAGCTTTTCCGCTATCTCCCCTACGCTAAAGGAGTGGACGGCGGTGAAAGGGCTCTTGAAGTCAGTTATATCGCAAATTAAACGCCCTATTGAAAGCTCCTCATCCCAATCCAAAGAGATGGGAGGAAAATCCAATTGCTCAAAAAGGAGGGAATCCAGATAGGGGGATGTTAGCTCAAGCCAGAAGCTTTCCCTGCTTGATACCAGGAGGAAAGCCTCAATAACCTCTTCGGGGAGAATGCTCCCTCCCAATTCACTTATCCTCTGGCGAATCTCTCCCGCCTGATGAAGGATGAACTTCCCGGGCTTGATAAGAAAGGAAATTTTATCGGCGATGCTTAATATATAGCTTGGAAGGGTGATTTTTTCCTCCGTTGCTCTGACAATTGCGTTTAGAAGAGTGGTGCGCCTGGAGGCGTTCTCCATCTCCTGCCAGGGAGCATGATGATAGAGGACGATGTTTGCCGCTTGGGGAGCCACTTTTTTAAAGAAGGCGTTATCTTTAAGGAGGCGATAGGCGAGATAGGCGTGGCAATGGGGGTCAATTGCCTCTATTTGGTGAACATCCAAGCTTTCCTTTAGGGAAAGGATGCCTATGTCGTGAACGAGCGCAGCGGAAAACAAGCTTCTCTTAGGCTCCTCTTCCAGCTTCATTTCATCCGCTATCTTGAGGGATATGTAGGCGCAAACCTTGTGGTGATTGGATAGCTCCGGATGGGCAAGGTCTAAGACAGTTGAGAGAGCAATTAGCACTTCCGAAGGAGATATCTTCGGGCTTTTCATTAATGAACCTCCTTTCTGATATTATAAATCACTAAGCAAAATATAATAAATTAGGTTATCTTCTGTCCATTTTTTTT
>JBMFMH010000072.1:4721-9652 GCA_049970775.1 bacterium
TTTTTTTTCAAAAACCTCAACATTGCTTTGAAATGCGAGATGTCTCTTTGGATTTCCCTTAGCCCTTACCCCTCTTTCATCCCTTGCCCTATCAGATTTTTTCCTACATAATAAAGAAAAGGAGGTCTGCCAAATGCGATTTAGCCCGCTTTTTCTTGCTATCCTAATAGTAGCTTGTGGATTGAGCAAGGGAAATATCGTGACGAACGGGGGATTTGAGGAGCTTGATTCCAAAGGTTTTCCCCTCCATTGGGAACCCGTTGGCGCCCCGCCAACGAGCGAAATAGGCATTTCCACCGATGCTCACTCGGGGAAAAATTCCCTCCACCTAAAAAGGGTAAAGGAAGTGCCGGGAGAGGAAACCGGCTTGAATCGTGCTTGGAAGCCCTTCAGCGGTGAGCAAGGTAGCATGCTTTCTCAGTTGAAGGGGGCTATCTCCTTCTGGTATAAAGCCATCTCAGCGGATAAGGATGCGAAGCTTGCTTTCTTCGTCATACCTATGTCCGCAAAACCCTTGGAGGATACGGGTCTCCCTCGCCAATATTATATCGTCCCTGCAAGCCATATCGGGGATGGGAAATGGCATAAAGGGGTCGTTAGTTACGATTTCTCATCCAAGCCGAAGGTTAAGTGGGTTATGCTCGCCCCTCGTATTTACGGAGGGAAGGGAGATTGGCTGATAGATGATGTAGAATATCTTGAGAGGGCGGGAGCGGTGCCGATTATAAAGAAGTTATATATTGAGGAAGTAAAGGGCAAGGAAGGAAAAGAATGCCTCGTCAAGGCGGAGCTGCAAAACATCGGGGATGAGAGCGGCGATTTAGCTGTTCACCTTTATTTGCCTTCCTACTTAACCTCGCAAGAGCCCTTATCCCAGGAGGTGGAGGCGGTCGGCATAAAGGAGTTCCCTAAGGAGGTTAGCTGGAGGGTGATAGGGACAAGGGAGAGAGAGGATGTCATTAGGCTGACAGCGGAATCAAAAATGGGGTGGGAAGCAGATGCCGAGCTAAAGCTCGCCCCAGTTATCAAGGCGGAACTTCAAATAGGGCAATCAATCCTTTCCCCCGGTCAAAACAGCGGTGTTTACCTCCTCTTGAGAAACGAGGGAACGGCGATAGCTAAGGATATAAGCGCCCAAATTTCCCTTTCCAAAAACCTTAACCTCCTTGATACGCCCCAGAAGAGATTGGATTTCCTCTCTCCTCAAACCTCAAGGAAGCTCTCCTGGCAGGTTAAGGCTTTAAGGGAAAGCCTGAAAGAAAGCATAGAGGTTGTGCTATCGGCTCCAGGAGAGAAAAAAGAGTTCAGGGGGAGTTTCCTAATCTCCGCTCCCTTCCCCACTTCCACCCCATCCTCCCTCCAGCCTTTGGCAATTCTCAGGGATGGAGCAGCTGTTCTTTCCAACGATAAGCTCGCCGTTCTCTTCCCTCGTTCCTCCTTCGGCTACGGCGTTGGGGAGATTAGGGTGAAGCAAAAGGGGGAATGGGAATCCATTGGAAGGTTCCCCCGCCTTGCTCGCCTCATTTACAAATTGGGAGCGGAAAAAATTGAAATGCCAATCTATGCGGATGTGCCCAAGATTTCTCGCAAAAATGAGGAAGCACAGCTTCTTTTCTCCAAACAATTTAAGGATAAGGCGAATGGAAACTGGCGCTTTGCGCTCAAGCTCACCCTCAGCAAAGGGAGCGATACGCTAAAAGCGGAGTATTCCCTTGCCTGCGATAAGGATAGGGAGCTTCTTCTCTTTGAGGGACCGCTCCTCTATGCTGGGGAGGGAAGCTTTGGGGAAGGGAAGGAGGAGGCGCTTTTCCCCGGCTTGGAGTGGCTTGTTGATGGAGAGCGTTCCTCCAGCAGCCTTGATATCTCCGAGAACCATCCCGATAGGATAAGATATGTTCCCCACCCCAACAAGATAACTATTCCTCTTATGAGCGTTTATAATAAGGGTTTATCCCTTGCCCTTCTCTGGGATGCCTATCAGAAATGGGACGGCATAAACGATAGACCGAGCGCGGTCTTCGCTTCCCCCGATTGGTTTGAGGGGCGAAACGCTCACTTAATGGGCTTATTCCTCCCCTCTGTTCCAGAATGGGTGAAGGAGAACGAGCGTCTTGCGGAAAAGCCGTATTTGCTTCCCAAGGGGAAAAGCCTGAAGCTCACCGCTTACATCTACGCCAGCGGGGAAGCCAAAGACGCCCTTTCTGCGCTGGATAAGTGGTTCTCTCTCTTCGGAGTTCCCGAGCCTATGCCGATACCCAGAGGCAATTATCATAAGGAGATAGAGTTCTCTATGAATGCCTATCTCAAATCCCTATGGGTGCCTGAGGAGGAACAGTGGTGGACAACGAAGGGAGCAGGTCCCCTTCTCTCCGGCAAGGGGCGTCCCGCCCCCTTCCTCTACGACCTTTACGAGGGCTATCTCCTCTCCCCTTCAAAGGATATAAAGGAAAAGTGCAAAGAGATGGTAGATTTGATGAGGGAGAAATACAAGATTGAGATAGCGGGGGATGACCTCGGCTTCACCTTTGATGAACCTTTAAGGTCTCTGCTGGGGATGGGTATGCAAGCGGTTAGCCTTCTAAATCAGCAATGGGAGGATGGCTCTTGGCGCTTTTACGCCAATCGCTTAGGGACGGGCGTCTTTGAGGGCTACGATTATCGCCAGCTCGGACCTCACAATGCGGTGGAGGTTGGCACCTGTGCCCATAATGCCTATCAAATCCTTCGCTATGCGAGGATGACCGGCGACCAGCAGGTTCTGAAAGCCGGCTTAAAGGCTTTGGAGTTTATGAAGAGGTTCACCGTGCCGAGGGCTGCCCAGGTTTGGGAGGTCCCCGTTCATACCCCCGATGTCCTCGCCTCCTCCGATGCGGTTGACGCTTATTTGGAAGGCTATAGAGCAACGGGCAACAAGGAATACCTTGAGGAAGCGAAGAAGTGGGCAAGAAGAGGGTTGCCCTTCATTTATATGTGGAATGAGGCTAAATTCCCCTTTATGAGATATGCCTCCATTCCCGTATTCGGGGCAAGTCTATACGAGGGCTCCTGGTTCGGGAGACCAGTTCAATGGAACGGCTTACGCTACGCCTACGCTCTTCTAAAACTTTGGGATTACGACCAATCCTTCCCTTGGAGGAAGATTGCGGAAGGAATTACTCGCAGCGCTATGTATCAGCAGGATGAGAAAGGAGAGAATATGGCGCTTTGGCCGGATAGCATATCGGCGATAAGGGGAGATAAAGCGGGCTGGGTTTTCTCACCGATGATGATTTTGAAATGCGTTTACAAGCTATTGGATAGGGATAGCGAGCCACAGACGATTAAGATTGGGGATTTAAGGCTGAACTTTAGGGGAAAGGTCAAGGAGGCTTCCCTGAGGGGGAGGAAGCTATCGTTTGAGATAAAGCTTCCCGCAGGGGAGCCTGGCTGGGTTGTTGTTGCGGGAACGAAAAAGCCAGAGAAAGTGCTTATAAATGGGAGAGAGGAAAGCTTTGCATACGATGCGAATATGGGATTATTGGGGGTAAAGCTTGGGGCGAGCGATTCCTGGCAGAGGATGGAAATTGATGGGGTGGAGGCAAGGAAGGTGAGCGTTCTTCCCGAGATTAGGAAGAGGATAGATTTTGAGTTTTCAGAATCGCTTGAGGGTTGGATTGCTCAAAATGATATAGCGGATTTGACGGTAAGGGATGGATGTTTGGAAGGGGTAGCGACGGGAGGCGACCCCTATATGGTGAGATTGGGTATGGATGTTCAAGGGGATAGCTGTTCAAAAATAAGGATAAGGATGAAGACGACGGGTGGTGCTGGGGCGGAGTTCTACTGGACGACGGAGGATTCCCCCAATTTCGCTGAGGATAAGACGGTGAAATTTCCCATAAAATCGGATGGGGAATTTCACGAGTATGTGATAGAGGTTGGGAATCATCCGCTTTGGAAGGGGAAGCGGATAACCGCTATCCGTTTGGACCCCACCAGTGGCTCTCCCAATGCAAGATTCTTTGTGGATTATATCCGGGGAGAATAGATTGCATCTGAAAAAGATTTTCTCCTATTATAAGGAGGCTGATGGGGGATGAAGCTCTGTGTTTTCAGCAAGCATTTTCAGGCTTTGAATTTCAGGGAATTGGGAAGGACTATGCGGGAGCTGGGGATAAATGGAGTGGATTTGACCGTTAGGGAAGGAGGGCATATAGAGCCTGCGGAGGTCAAGGAGAAGCTTCCTGAGGCGAGGGAAATCCTTAAGGAGAATGGGGTTGAAATAACGATGATTACGACGAACATAACGAGCATTGATAGCCCTTATGCAATAGAGACACTTGAAACCGCAGCGAAACTGGGAATTAAGTATTTCAAATTCGGATATTTTTTCTATAGGGGGTTTGGGAATTTGAAGCGAGACATCCAAGAAGCAAAGGCAAAGCTGAAGAGCCTTGAGCACCTTTGTTTAGAGTTGGGGATTAAGGGTGGCTATCATAATCACTCCGGTGATTTTTTGGGCGCTTCCGTTCCCCATATTCTCAAGATGATTGAGGATTGCAATCCCGAGTGTATCGGCGTTTATTACGACATCGGGCATGCCACGATTGAGGGTGGATATTCGGGGTGGAAGATGAATCTCGAGGAGGTGAGGGATAGATTGTTTATGGTAGCGGCGAAGGACCTAACCTTTGTCCCAAGGGAAGGAGGAGATTGGCGTTGGAGGGTGGAGGTCGTTCCTATTGGGGAAGGATTAGTGAATTGGAGGGAGTTCATCCGCTATCTAAAATCCATCGGCTTCAGCGGTCCTTTCTCCCTTCACAGTGAATACGATTTACCCGTTGAAGAAGTGATAGAGCAGACGAGGAAAGACCTGGCTTATCTTCGCAATTGCGGGATATAGCGGAGCGAATGGAAAATCATAGGGGGAGGCGTCTTAAGACGCCTCCCCC
>JBMFMH010000073.1:0-6815 GCA_049970775.1 bacterium
CGGCAAAGCCGACACCCCTTTCTATGAAAGGGGAATCAAAAGGCGAAAAGGGTATCCCTGCTGATATCTAATCTATCTCAAAAGGAGAAGCTTTAAAAAATGGAAGCTGTCCGATTTTAGATATAGTAGAAGCTAAATCAGCGAAGGTTTTGCGGGTGCCTAAAGGGACCGATTTCCTTCCTCTTTGATAGAAAAGGATGGGAACATATTCCCTGCTGTGGTCTGTAGAGGGAGTGGTGGGGTCGCATCCGTGGTCGGCTGTGATGAAAAGGAAATTTTCTCCTATAACTTCCAGAAGAGTGGGAAGGAAATCATCAAATTCCTTTAACGCCCTGGCGAAACCCTCAGGGTCATTGCGATGCCCGTAAAGCATATCAAAGTCAACGAGATTGGCAAGTAAAATGCCTTTCCATTCCTCCTGCAAAACCTCGGCTACCTTCTCCATCGTTTCCTTATTAGAGCTGGAATCTATATGGCGGGTGAATCCTCTCCCTGCGAATATGTCGTATACCTTGCCGATAGCGATTGTCTCAAAGCCCGCTTTCATCGCTAAATCTAATATCGTTGGGCGTGGTGGAGGAAGAGAGAAGTCCTTTCTCCTTTCCGTGCGATAAAAGGAACCAGGCTTCCCTAAAAAGGGGCGTGCTATCACCCTCCCCACTGCGTGTTTTCCTTTGAGGATTTTCCTCGCTATCTTACACATCTCGTATAGTTCCTCAGGAGGTATCACCTCCTCATGGGCGGCTATTTGAAAAACGCTATCAGCGGATGTATAAACTATCGGATAACCCGTGCGTATGTGTTCCTCACCCAGTTTTTTGATTATCTCCGTTCCCGAGGCGGGAATATTTCCCAATATCTCCCTTTTTATTGCCCTTTTAAAGGGCTCAATGACCTCCGGCGGGAAGCCATTGGGATAAGTGGGGAAGGGTTTTCTCTTAATCACACCCATAAGTTCCCAGTGCCCAACAGTTGTATCCTTAGCGGGAGAGCGCTCAGCCATCTTTCCAAAAGAAGCTAAGGGATTTAAGGAAGGAGGAACACCTTTTATGGGGACGATGTTCCCTAATCCCAATTTCTCTAAATTTGGAAGATGCAACCCACCGACATATTCAGCTGTGTTTTGGAGGGTTGCCGAGCCCTCGTCTCCGAAAAGATGGGCATCGGGAAGTTCTCCAACTCCTACTCCATCTAAAACGATAACAACGATTTTCATCTTATGCTCTCGGATGGCTTTCTTTGAATATTTCCTTCAAATGCTTTCTTGAAATATGAGTGTAAATCTCAGTAGTGGTAATGGAGCTATGTCCCAGCATCTCTTGGATTGAGCGAAGGTCAGCACCTCCTTCCAAAAGATGAGTGGCGAAGGAGTGGCGAAGGGTGTGGGGGGAGATGGTCTTTTTTATTCCCGCCATTTTGGCGTATTTCTTCACTATCTTCCACATACTGACTCTTGACAATTTCCCTCCTCCCTTTCTTAGAAAAAGCCAGCGGGTGTCCTTCTTAGCCAGGGCGAATCTTGCTCCCGTGATATATTCCCTAAGCCATTTCTTCGCCACTTGCCCAATTGGCACTATTCTTTCCTTTTGTCCTTTCCCTCGGCAGCGCAGGAACTCCCCTTCAAGGTCTAAATCGTCAAGCCTTAGATTTGAGGCTTCCGATATCCTCAATCCACTGCTATAAAGAAGCTCAAGAAGCGCCCTATCCCTTATTCCGTAAATGGATGATGTATCAGGTTGGGATAGCAGATTCTCTATCTCCTCCAAGGTTAAAACCTGGGGAAGAGCTTTTGAAGGAGTGAGCCCCTCTAATTTCTCGTAAAGTCCACCCTCAATATATCCTTCCCTTTGAAGAAATTTGAGCAAGCCCTTAAGGGCGGAAATCTTTCGCATCACGCTACGAGGGCTGAATTTTCTCTTTAAATAGGACTGGAAAGAGAAAAGCAAATCCTCGTTCAATTTTTCTATCTCATCAATATCCTTGGATTGCAGATATTGAAGGAACTGTTTTAAATCGTTTTTGTAGGAATAAAGCGTATTCTCAGCCAATCCCCTTTCCGTGCGGAGGAACAATATATATTGCTTGATTGTTTCCTCAATTTTCATTGAACTTTCCTCCACCTATGATGCGACCAGAGCCATTGTTCGGGATATTTCCTAATCCATTCTTCAATTGTTTCGTTGAATTTAGTGGTATTCTTAATGACATCTCCTCGGAAATTTCCATTTTTTATGAGGGGGATGGGTGACCCGATGTAAACGATATGACGATTCCCAATCCGAACATCAAATGTTGGAAGCACAATAGCTCCACTACGAAGAGCCAAAATCGCCGCCCCAGGCGGTGTGGAAACAGCAATGCCGAAGAAAGGAACCTTTATTCCTCCAAAGAGTATATTCTGGTCGTTAAGTATCGCGATTATGCATCCTTTTTTGAGCAAGGGAAGTAAAGAGAGGATTCCCTCTTCAACGGAAATGGTTTTGTAGCCGCTTGTTTTTCTTATCTGATATATTTCTTCCTCGAATTTACCCTGAGGGCGAGCTGGTGAGATGACCTCAAAGCCCTCCAAAGCTAAGCGTGCCCCGATTAACTCCCAATTTCCTAAATGGGCAGTAAGCAAAACGACGCCCTTTCCCTGTTTCAAAGCATTCGTAAGATTCTCCTTGCCTTTCAGGAAGCATAATTTCCTCAATTTTTCTTGGGAAAGAAAGGGAAGGGAGATGAATTCAATCAAATTCATTCCTAAATTTTGGAAAACCTTCATAGCGAGCTTTCTTTCGTTTTTGCCCAGGATGAGGGATAGATTTGCCCTCGTCAAAGCTTTGCGATGGATGGATAGAAGGTAAGCCAGGGTGCCGAGCAACTTCCCGAGGTAAAGATGAAAGGAATGTGGAGTAAACCGACATATGAATTGGATTGTTTTAAGCAAACTATATACGATAGGGAAAAGGAGGTTGTTCATAGTCAATTTTATGTTAACAAAGAAACTGGAAGAGGTCAAGTTTTGGAAATATTTGACTTTTTTAGTAGGAAATATATAATTGTATTTAAAGGTGTTTAATATGAGAAAAGCCTTCATCAATGTCAAAGGCATGCATTGTGCTTCCTGCGCTAGGAAAATTGAGGCAGGAATAAGCAAACTGCCCGGAGTAAAGAAGGTAGAGGCAAATTTTATTCTTAATAGGGTTTATGTAGAATACTCGGAAAACGAGCTGGGTTTTTCCCAAATAAAAAAGGCGATTGAGAAAAGCGGTTATTCCGTTGTAGAAGGGAAAGGGGAGATGGCTAGGGAAGATATAGCGGGACTAAAGAGAATGTTTTATGTAGCCTTGTTTTTCTCCTTTCCCCTTTTCTATGTTTCTATGGGAAGGCATATAGGTCTACCATTTCCCCCATCCCTTGAGAAATTTATCCCAACATTGGAATTCATCTTTACAACGCCAATTCTTTTCTGCGGTTATCGCTTCTATTCCCAGGGCATAGGGGTGGTCATTAAAACTAAGCAGGCGGATATGAACACCCTTGTAGCTTTAAGCACCGCTTCCGCATATATTTATAGCCTGCTAATCACTATAGAGATATGGCTTGGCAGAAAATCCCCTCAAGAAGCAAAGCTGTATTATGAGATAGCCGGTTTTCTTATTCTTTTTATTCTTCTGGGGAGGTTATTGGAAGCGATAGCAAGGGAAAGAACGAGCGAGGCTGTTGCGAAACTGCTGAGCCTTCAGACGAAATTCGCACACAGGGTTCAAGGCGATGAGGTTTTTGATGTCCCTATAGAGGAGGTTAAGAGTGGCGATATCCTTCTCGTGAAGCCTGGAGAGAAGATACCGGTTGACGGCATTATAGTGGAAGGTTATTCCCAGATAGATGAGTCGTTGATGACTGGGGAAAGCTTGCCGGTTGAAAAGAGGGAAGGGGATAAGGTTATAGGAGGCACAATGAACACCTTCGGCAGTTTCAAAATGAAGGCGCTTGAGGTGGGAGAAGGAACCTTCCTTGCCCAAATTGTTCGGCTTATTGAGGAAGCTCAAGCAAACAAGGCTCCCCTACAAGAGTTGGCTGATAAAATATCCGCTTACTTCGTTCCATCCGTTTTGTTGATTAGCGTTATAACATTTCTCGTTTGGTATTATCTTGGGAAGGATATAAATTTTTCCTTTTTGAATTCCATTTCCGTCTTAATCATAGCCTGTCCCTGCGCCCTCGGTTTGGCTACCCCTATAGTTGTGGCGGTGGCAAATGGCTTAGGGGCAAGAAGAGGTATTTTATTTAGGAGTGGAAAAGCCATCCAAATGCTCTCTCAAATAGAAATCTTCGTCTTTGATAAGACGGGGACTTTGACGAAGGGAAGACCTCGTGTAACCGATATCATTCCCCTTGATGGTTTTTCTGAAGAAGAAGTTCTTCTTTACGCTTCCCTAGCGGAGAAGAGAAGCGAACACCCTTTGGCACAAGCTATAAACTCCGAGCTGCAAAGGAGGAATTTATCATCCCCTGAACCTGAAGAATTCGGTTATCATCCCGGGAAAGGGATAATCGTTAAATATAAGGGGAAAAAGATAATGGTTGGTGGCAGAGGTATTTTAGAGGAAAGCAATAAGGATAAGTTAATCAGCGAGCTTAGTGAGAAAATGGAAGGGGAAGGAAAGACAATAGTTTATTTAGCTGTTGAGGGAAAGATTAAGGGAATGATTGCCATTGAAGACCAGATTAAGGATGAGGCAATTTGGCTAATTAAGGAGTTAAAGAAGCTCGGTAAAAGGACGATAATTCTATCGGGGGATAGCGAAAGGACAGCGAGAGCGGTGGGGGAGAAGGTAGGGATAAAGGAGGTTATGGCAGGGGTTTTGCCTGAGGAAAAAGCGAAGGTGATAAGGAAATTAAAGGAGAAGGGGAAGGTTGCGATGGTAGGGGATGGGGTGAACGATGCTGTTGCTTTAGCGGAGGCTGATTTAGGAATCGCAATGAGCTCGGGAAGCGACATAGCGATAGAGGCAGGGGATATCATTATTTTGGGAGGAGATTTGAGAAGGATTTATGAGGCATATAGAATAAGTTCACTATCGCTAGGAAAGATAAAGCAAAATCTTTTTTGGGCTTTCTTCTACAACTTTATTGCCATAGCTTTCGCCAGCGGCTTGTTTTATCCATTTTTAGGCATACATTTAAATCCCCTCGTAGCGGGGTTGGCGATGATTATAAGCGACTTGATAATAGTTCCCAATTCCCTTTTCCTTGGTAGGGAGTTTAAATAATAACCCCTAGCAAAAATAACAAAGATTCCCCCTGAGCCGCAGGATGGAGATTATTTTTAATCTTGCTTGGCTCTTGTATAATGTTTAAATAAAAAGAGATGAATAACGAAGATGAAGTAGTGGAGAAATTGAAATTTCTGCGTGATTCCCTTGGATTGGGGGATTTGAGAGTAGCGATGCTTAGCAGTTTTTACCCCTCAAGGGAAAAGCCCTATGGTGGCTTCTTCCACGCCTTGGCAAGGATATATAAGGAATTTTTTACCCTCAGGGTTTTCGTTCCCGATGAAGGGAAAACGGAATATGAATATGACGGCGTATTAGTTCAAAGGGATTATCCCTATTATATTTACAAAGAAGCGCTTTCTTTTAAACCCGATATACTTTTGGTCTGTCCCGCTTATCCATCTTCCTTTCTGGACTTCGTTTCTTTACTCAAAAGGCGACTCCGCACGCCGAGGATTACCTTTCCCATTGGGATAGCGGATGCCTTTTATACCCCTTTTTATTATTATCAGCTTTACGGGAAGCTCCCCAAAAATGCGATTGTTATGGAGTTTGTGAGGATGCTCCACTTGAGGAGATATATAAAGGAAAGCGATGAGGAAGGAGATTACATCGTTCATCCCTCCGAGTGGCAGAAAACGGCGTGTGAAAGGAGCGTTTTTTATAAAGCGAGAAATGTGAGGCTTATTCCTTTTCCCGTTGATACAAGGATTTTCCGTTTCCAGCCTCGCAGTGGAAGGGTGGAAAGGCTCATTTGCGTTCGTCCCCACACGGTGAGAAAATATGCGATTGACCTCGTGATAAAAGCTTCCAGAGGCAAATATAGGACTGATATCTACGGAGAAGGTCCCCTTCTCCTTAAGCACAGGGCTTTAGCTCGGAGACTGAAAGCGAATGTCAAATTTTTTCCCCAGTTCTTTACCACACACCGTGATTTTGCGGAAGCTTGCTACCGCTATGATATGGGGTTGATGTTCACTCGGGCTGACACGCAGGGAGTAACAGCTTGCGAGATGCAGGCTACGGGTCTGCCCGTTATCACATCTTTCGTTTGGGCTGTGCCTGAATTCGCCACCGGCGGAACGATACTGTTAAAAAATCACGAGGTGGGAAAAACGGAGAAAATTATAGATGAGATAAACGATAAAGGTATCTTGGAGGAACTTTCCTGGAAAGCGAACAAGGGCATTGTGGAGAAGTGTGGTATAGAGAAGGTGATGAAGGAGCAATTTTTATTGTTTAACGAGTTGCTTAACCGCAAAAAAGCATCCGCTCCCCCTTCTTGATTTCTCTGCATTTGTAGCTTGGATTATATTTGAGAAGGGTTTTTCTTATCTCCAATGGGTCCGTTGGACGATGGTATACGGATATTGCCATTTTAGGTCTGAAGTTCGCTATTGTCTCTTTCGCTCCATAGATTGCATCCAATTCCCCACCTTCTATATCCATCTTTATGTAATCTACCCTTTCTAAATTTAATTCCTTCACTATTGAGTCTAAAGTTTTGCCCTGAACGACCTCGAAATTATCGGTCAATGATTCCCGAATTACGGT
>JBMFMH010000073.1:6915-9635 GCA_049970775.1 bacterium
TTCGCGATTCTCCTTATAAATGGCAACTCTCAAAGGGATAATTTCACCAAATTTACCCCTGTTCAATTCAGCCACTCTCTTGAGCACCTTATAATTTGATTCCTCTGCCTCCACTGCTATAACTTTTCCCCTTAAGCCCACTTTTTGGGCAAATATTAAACTCGCAACACCAATATTAGCACCGCAGTCCATCACGATATCCCCTTCTTCAATTTCCACGGGATATTCTTCATATTGGCTTAATAAATATGTTTCTCGGAGAGCCTCAGAAAAGGTCTTCATATACCCTTTTGGAATTAGATAAAAAATCCCATCCTTCTCATATACTTTTTCCTCTAGCGTTGAAAGCAATAATTTTAGGTTGTGAGCCAGTGTTTCTATTCTTTCCTCGATAAACTTATTTGGGATTGGCAATAAGTATAAAAATTTTGCAAGGAAATAGCGGAACCTATCACCAAAAGAAGCTACCTTGCCTTTGCGGAAACAAATCATTACATCTAAACCCTTTCCAATTTCCCTTGCCCTTAAGAGGAAAGCTTTTTGAATAAAGGAGACGGTCTTTTTCACGCTAATATGTTCAATGGCTATTAGCTCTCTTAAGAAGTCCCTTATGAGCTATATGTAGGGGCTCTAAAATCGCGATGCGATAAGCGGTTTTATCTATAGTAAACCCCCTATACTTCGTCATTGCCCCAAGGAAAAGAGAACGGTTGTTTCCCAGCATATGAAGAGGAATTGAACATTCCAAACATTGTTGCGTGAACTTGGGCTTGAACTCCTCCCTCATTCTCAATCTTTTGCCACCAACCTCTTCCAATCCGAGTATGGAGATATAATATCTCACCTTCTTGCTTATGTTGCGAGCGGTTTTAAGCATCAGATATAGGTTTTCTCCATCCTGACAAGCATATACATAAGTAATATCGGCTTGTGGCTCTAATATTTTCAACAGAGTATCCTTTTGAGGGTCTATTACGAATGGAGGAATGCCATTCCAATCTTCGTCCCTTCCATCCACGACGATTCTCCCCTTTCTAACACGAGGGATTGGTAGAGCATCCTTCTCATCTGCGAAGAGCTCGTTTGAACGAGCGAAAGAGAACATAAAGACCCTGCCTCTTGGCAAAAGTTGGCTCTTGTATCTCTTTATCGCTTCATATTTCAAACGCACTATATCCTGGGGCAAAGGCAAGCTTCTCCAATGGAGTCCAATGCCCAGGAGGGGATAGGGAGGTCTTATCATTTCCTCCATTTTCAACCCTCTCGGAGAAGGGAAGCGCCCCCTGTGAACAACATATGTGAACACCCTCGGGGAGAAACCCTTCTTTTCCTTTAGTTCAAGTAGGGCGATGTTCACAAAGCAGTTTACTGCCCAATGGGTAGGGTGGGCATCCTCAGCTGAAGGAATGAATATATCTGTCGGTTTGTATTTCAAAAGTATCTCTTTCAAGTCATCAATTAAAGCCATCCCGCAGTAAGGAGCGTTCTTATGATAGATTCTCGTGAAGGGAGAGAAGCTCGTGTGCAAAAGGAAGTGGGTATAGAGCTCGTTATAATCCCAATATTTTTCCCACAGCTGGTATAAGTCGCTATCGGGATAACCGAGGAATAGCACATCCTCTTTTGGGACACCCAAAAGCTCCATTGCGGAGAGGGTCTCTTCCTGCCGTTTTTCCCCGAATTTGATGTAGTAGGAAGGAGGTAGATTAACTTTTTTGTAATGAATATGGGCGGCGTAGGAGAAGGATTCCCCATTTGTTACTACGACAACTGTAACCGGGATACCCTTCCTCCTTGCCTCAGCAATGAGTCCACCGCAGGCGAGGGTCTCATCATCGGGATGAGGAGCGAATACCATTATCCTTTTCATCTCACTGACGGAAGGCATCGGCAGGAGAGGATAAAGCTCCTTTCCCACGATTGATGGGTTATGGCGGAAGAGGAGTAGGAAGAAAAGGGGAGTAAGGAAAAGAAAAGTTCTCCTTAACTGCTTAATCATAGCGCTTTAAGACGAAGACCAAGTTTCTATTGGATTTAATTCTTTCTATCTCCAATCTCGCTTCTCTTGCCAAGTTCTTCATTTCCTCGATTTTGAAGGCGTGATAATAGCGAGGAGCTTTTTCCTTTCCAAAGGGAACGAAGATATCGCCATCCTCGTCTATTTTATCTTTGTGTTTATCTTCTCCCCAGAGGTTCCAAACAGTGAGCATCAACTTCCCCCTTTTATTCAATAGTTTTCTCGCTTTGCTCAAGAAATTCAAGCGGGTTCTTTTCGTCGGCAGATGGTGAAAGACAGCTATAGCGAAGATAAAATCGTAATCGCCTCCTAGCCTGTTATAGGGTAGGGAAAGAAAATCACCAACGATGAACCGTTTATCGGGATGTCTTTTCCTTGCTTCTTCAATTAAGCCTTTGCATATATCAACGCCTAAATATCGGATATTTGATGGGAGCGAATAAAGGAGGCGTCCATTTCCGCAACCGATATCAAGCACTTTTGCCCCTTCAAAAACCTCCCGAGCCAAATCGTTCATCTCCTCCCAGGGCTTTTGCCTCGTCTGGGAGAATTCAAGGGCTACTTTCTCGTATGTTTCTTTCAATTGACGAATTATGTCCTTATAAGCGATATTTTTCACATTATTAATTTATGCCCTTCATAGCCTTCCTCGTCAAGAATGTGTAATTCCATAACATTGAGCGCTGAAACCAATGAAGGAAGG
>JBMFMH010000074.1:0-9555 GCA_049970775.1 bacterium
AAAAAGGTAAGAATTTATTGATATTTGTAGAATTTTCTTCGTTTTATGTGAACCGAGAATAATTAGGGCTTTACAAGATTTTAAACAAAAATCTTTTTATAAGATTTATGCAACAAGAGCAAAATCAGCAGAAGAAATGATATACCAATGCACTAAAAAATCGCCTTCTTAAAAAATTGTTGATTGCTTTGAAAATAAACTTAAAATATGAAAAGGAGGTGTTAATATTATGCGAAGGCTTTTGCTCATAATCCCAATTCTTATCCTCGTCTTACCGCTTCCAAAGAGCTGGGCGATAAGCGAGGAAAATCATCCCCTGTTCCAGTATGTAAACCGCCCCGACCCCGCATACAGCTGGGAGATAGCGAAGGAGGAGATGGTAGAGGGTGGGAAATTAATCAGCATCAAGATGGTATCACAAATCTGGCAGGGGATTAAATGGGAACATAAGTTGGATGTTGTTGTGCCAAGCAAGCTGGATAACGGTTCCATTGTCGGATTGCTCATCACGGGTGGCGGGGATGGAAAATTGATAAGCATCATCAAATTGATAGCAAACAAAGTGGGAATACCGATGGCTGTCATTTTCAATATCCCAAATCAGCCCTTGTTCGGCGACCTAAGCGAAGATGCCCTACTTGCCTACACATTTATGCGTGCTCTTGAAACCCAGGATATGACCTGGCCTGCCCTCTATCCGATGACCAAAAGCGTGGTAAGGGCGATGGACACAATCCAGGCAATTTCTAAGGATAAGTGGGGGTGTGAGGTTAAGGGGTTCGTTGTCACCGGCGCATCTAAAAGGGGATGGACTACCTGGTTCACGGGAATTGTGGATAAAAGGGTGATAGGAATAGCCCCGATGGTTTACGACAACCTCAACATTCCCGCTCAGATGAAACAGCAACTTGCCTGCTACGGAACATTTAGCGAGCAGATTGAAGATTACTCTCGGGTTGGGCTGGTGCAGAGATTAGCCAACGACCCAGTAGCGATACAATTCTCCCAGATGATAGACCCTTATGTCCTTCGCTTTAAGGCAACTATGCCGAAGTTCATCATAAACGGAAGCAATGACCGCTATTGGACGCTGGAATCAGCTAACCTTTATTTCCCCAACCTAATTGGGGAAAAACACATCCTTTATGTTCCCAACGCTGGTCATAGCCTGGGTGATGGAATGGAAGCCATCTCGGCAATAGCAGCTTTTTCCTATGCTCTTTCCCACAATCAAAGGATTCCCTCCCTGAGATGGATGTATGAGGAGACAGAAAATGGGCTGAAATTGAAGTTGAAGCCGGAAGGGAAACCCTTGAAGGTAAGGGTTTGGATTGCAAGCTCTCCGAGCTTGGATTTTCGGGATGCAAAGTGGGAGGCTAAGGAAATGAAGCTAAAAGATGGCATATACGAGTTTACTTTGCCTCGCCCGAAAGAAGGATATTCCGCTATGTTCGGTGAGGCAAGGTATAAGATAGACGATATAGAGTTCGCGCAAAGCACGACCCCCAAGATATTAAAATGAAAAGCTATGTATGGGTGATTTTCCTCGTTATCCTTTCCTTTGTTATTAGCCTTTACTTTTACCCCAAGATGCCGGAAAAGATGGCGTCCCATTGGGATGTAAAGGGCAATGTAAATGGGTATATGGGGAAAACAGCTGCCCTTCTCCTCATCCCTTGTATCCTTGCCTTCCTTGCTTTTCTCCTTCTCATCTTCCCAGCAATCGACCCCTTCAGGGAGAACATCTTATCGTTTAGAAAATATTACGATAATTTCGTTCTTCTCCTTATCCTATTTTTGTTGATGGTCCATATTCAGATGATTTGCTGGAACCTAGGATTGAAGATAAGCCCCAATATCACATTTCCAATAGGCACAGGCATTTTATTCTATTACATCGGCATTATGTTGGAGAAAGCCAAGAGGAATTATTTCATTGGGATAAGAACACCTTGGACCCTTCACGATGACGAGATTTGGGATAAGACCCATCAATTGGGGGCTAAGGTCTTCAAAATAGCCGGGGTAATCTCGGCGTTAGGCGTTTTAGCTCCTAAATATGCAATCTATTTCATTCTATCCATCCTGCCGCTTTCCCTGTATCTTTTCGTTTATTCATATCTGATTTTCAGGGAGAGGAAAAGCAAAAGGGTAATTATGTGATGGAAAGATGGATACATCCATTATGCGAGGAATTGAAGATAAGCTTTAACGGTCCTTTCCTCTCCTTGAAGGATGGCAGGCTTGCTGTTGTGAGAAGCGAGGGAATCCGTTTCAGCGACGATGGAGGGCTATCCTGGTCTGAACCGATTTTTATCTGTGAAGGAATAAATGATAAGGAGCCAGCATCCTCAGCCATCTTACAGACCGAAACTGGCGTGATACTTTTTCTTTATCTCAATTTCAGCGATTACCGTTTCCAATGGGATGAGGAAAGAGGTGAGCCCCAAGACTGCAAATTGGAACTTTGGTGCATACGCAGTCAAATCAGGCGTTGGGTTTCCTTGAGCGTTTATTCAGATGACGAAGGGAAGACTTGGAGAAAAAGCAACTTGATAGACTTAGGTGGGCAGGGACATCACGATGGAGCGCTGGAGCCGACTTTAGTGGAGCTGAAAGATGGAAAGCTATTGATGTTTATCAGAACCAACCTTGACCGTTTCTGGCAGGCTGTCTCCGATGATGGAGGTAGATATTGGCGTAAAATCATTCCCAGCAGGATTGATGCTAGCAGTTCTCCAGGCAAGCTCTTGAGGCTTAAAAGCGGCAGAATAGCTTTGGTTTGGAACAGGTTAAATCCTGAGGGAGGTGAATACCCCAAGAGAGAATTCAAGGGAGGGACAGAATTTCCCGCTTCTTGGCATAGGGAAGGGCTTTCAATTGCTTTTTCCGAAGACGAATGTGAATCCTGGACTGAACCGGTTGTAATTGCGCGGCAAAAAGGCGGGCAGTTAAGCTATCCTTATCTATTTGAGCCTCGCCCTGGCGAGCTCTGGATAATCGCTGGCTTCGCCTTTAAAAAGAACTGGGAAGAGCCATATCCGTTGAGATTAAAGATAGAGGAGGAAAAATTCATTGATTATGTTTAGAAGCCAGGAAAAGTGCTTTAAAAATGGTTTTTTGTTTTCTTTTCTCCTCTTTTCCCTTTTCTCAGCGTCTTCCATTGCTAAGATGATTTGGAAAGACGACTTTGAGAAGGGAAGTTTAGATGAAAGGAAGTTCTATTTCGTTAAAACCGACCCCTCAAGCAAGGCTGAGGTTGTGAGATTCCCTCAAAAAGGTTATGTCCTCCACATAGCAGGCAAGACGAACACCGAGGTTTACACCCGCATCTCCACCGGTGGAGGAGCCCCATTTAAATTAACTTTTAGTTTTTATCTCCCTTCTACCGAAAACTATGGCTATGCGGGAGTGGTGCACCAACCCGGATGCACTCCTACGCAATCCTTTTGGTGGCTTGAATTCAAGCCACCAAGCGTTAACCTTTGGACTACCTACAAAGGGGAATGGTCTTCCCGCTGGTCAGCAAACTGTATAGAATGCGATAAATGGTATAAGGCGGAGATAGAGGACACGGGTGGTTATTTATTGGTGAGTATATATTATGAAGGGAGACTTCTTGCTAAATCGGACGAAATACCATATGATGCTGGGTTCAGTGGCTTTGGCGGACAAATCTCCTTTGGTGCCCATACGGGGAGCGGGTTGCAGGGAGTTTACTATGATGATATTGTGATAGAATATACATCTCCTCCTCCCGCTTACACTTTGCCCCCAGATTATAAATCTAAGGCTACTCGCTTTAGCCTGAAAGGGCAAAAAATAAAAGCGGAGATTTCAAGAGATAGAGGATGGCTTCTTTCTTTAAAAACAGGGGAAAATTTTGATTTATTTGAAGGAGGAATAGGGGTGATGAATATTGAAAATGTAAGCATTGGGAAAAGATATAGAGATAGCGATTTCTCAATATCTTTTTCTCCTCGCCATTCAACAAATTCAGCCAATTTAAGACAGGTTTCCGCTGACAAGGTTTTTGAACTATCAACTGATTATGATGTAAATAACGATGTTTTCGTTTGGACAACCACTATAAATTGTGATTATAAGGAGCCGCAAGAAGGGAAAATAATCTTCCAATTTCCTCTACCCAGATGGTGTGAGGAAATTTTTCTCCCGATGCTCGCCGCTCCCTTCCGTAGAGACGAAGTTCCTCCTTATTGTGTTTATAGAGGAGGTATGTGCATTCCTATGGCAACGCTATATTCTCCTAAAAAAGATATAGGGATAACCATTCTTGCTGACCCCTATTCTCCCAAACCAGCCCTTGCTTTTGCCTTTAATCCGGAGGGAAATCCACCTGCATTACAGGTGCAGTGGCAAAATCTCCGACTTCAAGAGGGGCATAAGCTTCGTCTTCGCTTATACCTCGCGGTTCATCCAGGGGATTGGCGGTGTGGATTGAAGTGGCTCATTAATAATTTCCCTAACTTCTTCCAACCGGAGAACAAAGTTGCTCCTGGACACCAGCTGATAATGTGGGAACTCCCAGAGGAAAGGATTAAGTGGCTAAGGGAGATGGGCTTCACCTGGGGGATGAGCCACCTTTTAAAAACCCCCTTCTATGGGAAATATTTCAGCGAGGTGAATACTGCGGAGGAAATAGCAGGCAAAAGGGCTTTCCTGGACCTATGCCATCGGGAGGGATTTCGTTTTTATTATTATTGGAGCTATATAGAAACGGAACCATCTTTTGCAAAAAGTAATTTCCCTGATAGCATTGCTTGCACGAAAGATGGGAGACCTATGCTTTTTGGTTGGGGTGGTTTCGCCTGGATGGTTCCCTATCCCGGTGGCAAATGGCATAGCTACATTTTGGACCAACTCGACCATATTCTTCAAGCCCTTCCCAACATAGATGGCATCTTCGTTGATAACACAGGCGGCGACTTTGTGAGCTATGCTCAGGACGATGGGATAACATATATCAATGGTCATTCTGCTTATCAATATGTTTTTGCCCAGCATAATATCCTGAGGGAGGTGAAGGAAAGGCTGAACAAATTAGGGAAAGGAGTCTGGGCAAATGGTTCTGCTGATTTAGAATCCGCGCGATATATGGACGGAATAATGGTAGAAAGCCGAGCTGATTTCCTTGAGGCTCAAAAATACCTCGGGCTTCTAAAACCGATGGTTTTCATCACTTATTACAATAAACATGACCCCGAGAGGCAAGAAAGATTGCTCAGCAATTTAAAATCAGCCCTTCTTGCAGGGGTTATGCTGGGCTTCAATGAATGGGAACTTGTGCCCGATGTAATAGATTTGGAGCTCCTTCAAAAATGGCTCCCCTTGTTTGAACCGCTAAGGGATAGAGAATGGGTGCTTGAAGCACATTGCCTTACATTACCAAAAGGGGTAAGGGGAAACATATTCCGCACTGCTAAAGGCGATTATTATATTCCCCTACAGGTTGAAAGCGATAAAGTAGGCAGGGATTTCACGATAGTCATAAATGTGCCTGATGGACGGAAGATTCGTTCCGCTAAGCTCTATACCCCAGAAATAGGTAGGTGGGCGCGAGTGGATTTGAGAAGGGAAGGCTCCAGGATAAAAGTTGAATTGAAGGACTTGAAGGAAGTAGGAGGGCTTCTTCTTGAACATTGATAACTTTAAAAGGAGGTCAAGGATTATGGGGCAAGAAAATTTCCTGCTTGCAATCGGCATAGCTTTTATTCTCGTTTGCCTGCCATCTTTTTCGCAGGATATACCCTTCACAATAGGGTTATGGGAAGAGGATGGGAAGGGGAATCATAGGGCGATTGTGGAAGTAAAAGAGAAGGCGGATGCGGTATGGGTTCATATCCCCTGGCGACGAAGAGACCCTAATCCCCAGGATAAAGCCATCCTCATTTACGATTCCTCCACGCAAAAGAGAATCCTTAATGTCGTTAGGGTGAACATAAATCAAGAATTCGGCGATATCATCTTTCAACCCAGCACTGTTCCGGGCAAATATGAGATATACTATCTCCCTTACAATTGTCCAAAAGGTCCAATGGATGTTCCCCAAGGGTATCTCCCTCCCGAGGATACCGCGGATAGGAATTGGCTTGAAAGAAATCATCTAAAGAAAGAGGATTTGCAAGCAGGAAGCTGGCGAAATCTCCCTCAAGCTAAGGTTTTGGAGATACAAGCAAGGGACGAATTCAATAGTTTCTACCCAATGGAGGTAATTGCGACGAGAGAGGAGATAGATTCTCTCTTATCACGCTATCCTTTTAAGGAGTATCTCGTCTTTCCCGAAGACCGTTTATTCCCCGTAAAGATGTTTGAGACAATCCCCCAAAAATGGGCTATTGAAGGACCTAAGGAGGTCTTTCACGGAGAAGCACAGCCAGGGGAATATTATGTTTTTCAACTGGGGATTTGGGCGGTTAGAGCTGACATAAATGACCTAAAATTGAAATTTCCAAGATTAAAAGGGGAAAACGGCGAAATCCCACCTTCTTCCTTTGACTGCATTAATCTTGGAGGCATAGACTGGCTCGGGCGTCCCTTCAAAAAAACCTTTAACATCGCGAAGGGAAGGGTGCGTCCCTTGTGGATTGGAATAACTGTCCCCCCGCAAGCGAGGGGGAAATACGAGGGCGACCTGATTGTCGAGCCGAAAGGCTTGGAAGCAACAAAGGTGAAGTTGATATTGGAGGTCAAAGGTGAACTGTTGAAGGATTACGGGGATAGCGAGCTTTGGCGTCTTTCCCGTCTTCGCTGGCTAAACTCTACCCTTGGCTTAAGCGATGACCCTATCCCTCCCTTTACGCCCCTAAAGATTGAGGGCAAAAAGATTTCCCTCTTAGGGAGAAGCGTTGTCTTTGATGAAATAGGTTTGCCAAAGAGCATTCAAAGTTGGGGAAGGGAAATTTTATTATCACCCATAAAGTTCGTTGTGGAAACGGAAAAGGGAACTGCCTATTGGAAAGGGATAAAGGAAAGAACGGTTAAAAAAGCGAAAGGTGTTCTGGAAAAGGAGATAACCGCAAGAGATGCACCCCTTGTTTTAAGGGTGATTTACAAAGTTGAATTTGATGGCTGCATAAGATACGATGTTTTTTTGAAAGGAGAAAAGGATGTGCATCTGAAGGATGTCAGGCTTGAAATTCCCTTGAGAAAGGAAATAGCGAAGTATATGATGGGGATGAGCTATAGGGGCGGTTATCGCCCGAGGGAATGGAGTTGGAAATGGGATATAAATAGAGCGGATAATATGGTCTGGTTGGGGGATGTTCCCGCTGGTTTGCAGATAAAATTGGAAGGTGAAAGGGATTTTTGGGCGATGGTGGATTTAAGGGATGTTGGAATTCCAAAATCCTGGGACAACGAGGGAAAGGGCGGGTGTGATATTGAGGAAAAGGGCGATGCCGTGCTCGTTAAAGCCCATAGCGGGGAAAGAGTCCTTAAGGCGAATGAGGAACTTAGATTCGGTTTTCGCTTCCTCATAACCCCGTTTAAGGAGATAGATAGAAATCATTGGAATTGGAGAATTGGTGGATGGTTATTGGATGAGACGGCGGAAACGGAGGCTAATATCTTCCACCTCCATCACGCCACCTATCAAAATCCCTATATAAACTATCCTTTCCTCACCGTGGACGACCTGAAGAAGTTCGTGGAGGAAGTTAAGTCCGTTCGCTATAAACTCGTTGAGCTAGGGAAAATCATTTATCCTGCGGAAGGGAACATTGACTTGACAAAGGGAGCCCTTCATCTTTGGGTGAGGGTCAATTTCGACCCCAAAAAAGGCAAAGCTGGGGATGCTCGCTTCAATCAAGAGCTTTTCCATCTGGATTTTCCCAATCAGGACCAACTAGGGTTCTATTGGAATATTGATGATAGGGGAATGAGAGCCTATGTGCGGAAGGGGGCACCGCAACTCAATCAATATCCTGTTCTAATCGGGACCAATTCCCCCGAATGGGAAAAGGGGCAACGACATATATTAACCCTCTCTTGGGGAGAGGAGTTTGCAATTTATGTTGATGGCAAGAAGCTCAAAGGGGCACCCTATAAGGGAATACTTTCAAATGAGCTGAGAAATGCGAGGATGGTTCTTGAGGGTAAGCCCGGCGAGGGTTTCGCTGTGGAAGCGATAAAGATAGAAGACGAGCCTTATAATGAGGGAAAAGAGCTAAAGGCAGCAATTGATGAACATACCTTGTTTCTTGATACATTCTCTAAGTGGTTCGGTGGTAGGGAAACTAAACCCGAGAAAGGAAATGGCGTGGGTATTATAGAGGGCGTTTGCGAGATAGGTAAGGGGGTTATCGGCAAAGAAGTTATTTTCTCCGCTAAAAAGGTGCAAACCCCTCCCAAGGGAATTAACATTTATTACACGGTCAGGGAATTGAGCAACCATTGTCAAGAGCTTTGGGCGCTTCGCAGCTTAGGTGACGAGGTGTTCGTTACGGGAGGGGTGGATATATATGGCAGAGAGGAGATAGACCAGAGAAGAGCGGATGGCGGATATCCCTGGCTTAAGGAACACTTGGTGTGGGGCTATGTTCCTGCTTGGATGACTCCTACCGGTAGAGGGGATATAGACGCTGCTATCGCTACACAGGGGCTATCTCGCTGGCATAACTATTATGTTGAGGGTATGCGCTATCTAATGGAGAAAACGGGAGTTGACGGTCTCTATTTAGATGGCATCGGTTATGACAGGGAGATTATGAAGCGAATACGCAGGGTTATGAAGAGCATCAATCCCCAGAGCAGGATAAACTTTCACAGCGGAAACGAATACGATTATATGGAGTGGCACCTAAGCCCAGCTAATAAATATATGGAGCACTTCCCCTATATTGATAGCCTCTGGTTTGGCGAGATGTATGATTACGACCGCTCTCCTGATTATTGGCTTGTTGAGATATCTGGCATTCCCTTCGGCTTAACGGGAGAGATGCTGAATTATGAGAATGGCGGTAATCCTTACAGGGGAATGCTTTATGGAATGACGGGGCGGTTTCATCCTTCTGCTCCTTATATGTGGCGCTTTTGGGACGAGTTTGGCATCCAGGAGGCGGAGATGATAGGTTATTGGGCACCTGAGTGTCCAGTGAAAACGGGAAGGGATGATGTCCTCGCAACGGTTTATAAGAAAAAAGGGGAAGCCTTGATAGCGATAGCAAGCTGGGCAAAGGAGAATGTAAAAGTGAGATTAAATATAAATTGGACTTTTCTCGGTCTGAATCCAGATAAAGCAAAACTGATTGCCCCAGAAATCGAATACTTTCAAGGTGCTGGACAATTCTTACCCGTTGACGAGATACCAGTTGAGGCGGGTAAGGGTTGGTTATTCATTTTGAAGGAGCAATGAGGCAAAATTAAAATCCCGAAAAGACTTGGAAAATTTTTTAAGTAGTTTTCCTCTTTTATGCAAACGAAGATTTATTCAGGCTTTACAGAAAATAAAGGAAATATGACTCTATTTGATTTTTTCGTCCATCTATGTGAAAAAAATGATTTGCGGAAGGTTTTGTTGCTGGTATGGGGAAAAAA
>JBMFMH010000075.1:0-9355 GCA_049970775.1 bacterium
AGCTATCGCTTCCCCTCACGAGCCTGACGGGGTATTCTCATAACTACCCCGCCTCTCTTCGCTCACCACCCCTTCATAGACAAAACCCAAACAAATCCTTAAAATTTCCTTAGAGATGAGGAATGATGAAGGTCAAGGATTTGGTGCAAATTGAGAGAGTTGAAGAGGTCGTCCAAATAGATGACCATAACCGAGAGAAAATCGTTGAGAGCTTCGTCGCCGATGATAAACTTGAACAGCACATAACTTTCATCCTTGAACGCTTCCTTCAAAGGGGGGAGAAGAACTCTTTCTTCATCATCGGAAGCTATGGAAGCGGGAAAAGCCATCTCCTCGCCTTCCTCGGCGACCTCCTATCTTGTCCTAATCTATGGGACAAGGTTAAAAACGAGAAAATCCGCTCCTATGCCCCCTCCTTCAAGGAAAAAAGCTTTGCAACGATTTGGGTTCGCCTCCCCTCCCTTAGAACCGACCTGCGGGATTACATCTGGATAGAATTGGAGAAGCAACTGGGGAAATTGCTGGGAAAACCAATCCTCCTATCCCCCGGCGAATACATCAAAACCGCTGAGGAAGACCCTCGTTTCCTTGATTTTCTCAAGAAAAAATTGAATGAGGAATCGCCGGAAGAAGCTTGGGAATACAAAAAGGAAACCCAGCCCGAGACAGCTGTTGAGCTGGCTCGGGAATTCTTCAATACATTCGGCATACGCCCCCTGATAGGGGAGGAAGCGGAGTCGATTATGGAGAGGGCTCTTAATCTGCTCAGCGATGAGTTCGGTGAGAGGGTAGCGCTCGTTCTCATCATTGATGAGCTCTTTGATTTCCTGAGAAGCAAGGGGGAGGGCTCGCCCGAGTTCATAAGGGATATAGCCTTCCTGAGGGAATTAGGGGAAGCATCTCGCAATTATGAGTTCTTTGTCCTCGCTTCCCTCCAAGAGGACATCCTGGACCCCGATAAAGCTGGTGGGGCGGAGAGGGAGAATCTCAACCGCATTCGCCAGAGGTTTGAGACAATCCAAATACCCTATTTTAATCTCCAAAAAGTGGCAAGGGAAAGGGTGCTGAGGAAGAACCAACAGCAGGTTGAAGAGCTGAGGAAGCTTTACTCCTTCCTACGAGAAAGATATTTTCCCTCCCTCCAATTTGACGAGACCTCCTTCGTTGACCTTTATCCCGTCCATCCCTTCGTTTTGCGTGTTTACGAGAAGATAATTAGGGAGGTTGGACCGAGGAGCTTGATTGCCTTTCTCTCCCAAAGCGCCCTGGAAATTCAAGATGAGCCCTATGATAACCTGATTACCCTCTCCGAGCTTTACGACCGCTTGCAAAGCGAGCTTTTCCCCCATCCCCTCTTCGGGAAATTCGTTAGGGATATCTTCCCCTATTTTCAATCAAATATTCCCGCTTGGTTCGATGATAAGGAAACCGCTAGTTGGATGGAGAAGGCGGTGAAGGCGCTAATCATCCTCAACATCGCAAAGGAGAAAGTAACCTGCAAACAGCTGGCTGAGCTAATCCTCTATAAGGGGACGGAGGAGATAAATTATAATATGTTTGCGCATCATATGAGCACTCTGCATAAAAATTCTGCAACTTACCTATACATAGAAACTGGTTCCGACTTGGAAGCAATCTACAACATAAGACCCGAGGGGATTGACCCGGAAAGCCTCATAAGGAAGGAGATAGCGAGGATAAAAGATGATGACCCTCGCCTCTGGAGGATAACCTTGGAGAACTTGAAAGAGTTGGGAGCTCCAAGGGAAATGGAGGGGGCAGGATGTGTTTACAAGGTTACCTGGCGAAACACGGAGAGGAAGGGGTGGGTGAGGTTCGTTGAGGAGGTGAGCGATACAATCCTGGAGGAGGTGCAGGATTCCTTAAACAAGGAAGATAAGGATTTCTACCTATTGGTTCTCAGACCCAACCTGCCCTCGGATTTTCTCTCTGAAAAGGAAATCCAAGAAGAGAGAATCCTCATTTGGCGCCCCGCTGAGCTAAGAGCGGATGACTTAGAAATTTTGAAGAGGGTGCTCGCCATCAGGAACCTCCTAAACCAAGGGCTTCAAGAGGAGGTAAGGAAAAGGATAGGGGATAAGACTTTGGAGGCGAGCGATAAAGCGAGGGATTTGATAGAGGAAATTTATTTCAAGCGTGGCTCTATCAAAGGACAGGAGCCACCCCTTTCTGGGAAACAATTCTCCCAGGTGGTGGAGAAAAGCGTCAACGAGCTTCTTAATTCAATGTTTACATTTCATCCCCAATTCCCACGCAAAATAAGCGCAAGAACATTGAACGAGGCTTTTTCCGCTTTGGCTGAACTCATCACTCCCCCCACACCTACCCTGCTGGATTACCTTGACCAGCTTTCCCAAGCTGGTCTCGTGGTGAAAGAAGAGGAAGGGAAATATATTGTCGATGAGGGGAAGGACCTTTACAAGATTGTTATAGAGGAAGTGAAAAAGAAGGAATATCTAAATGTGGCAGAAATATACAAGCTCCTGCGGGCTAAACCATATGGTCTGCAGGAGGATGTCGTTAAGTTCATCATCCTTGCTCTTGTATGGAAAGGATTGATAAGCGTAAAGGGAAGGGAAGGGGAGTTCTATCGCCAAGACCTTGAGAAGCTTCTCCAGCTCAAATTCATAAACGAGGATTATTACCTTCATCGGTTGGATATTTTCGTTCCTCATGAGGTTTTGCAGCTGGCGGGGATAATGCTTGAAAGGGAAGTTGTAGCTGATACCACACAGGATAAGGTCAAGCTGTGGGAGGAGATACGAGAATTGCCGAGCGAAGTTAAGCTTGACGATTTGGAGGGGAAGATTGAGGGATTCCATCCACCTTTCAATAAAGCACTCTTGCTTGAAAATCTGGGAGCGATAAAGGGGAAAATTGAGAGCCTCTTTGGGGTCATCGCTGATAACCCATCGCCCGAGACGGGGTTTCGGGAAATGTATCAAACAATTAAGGATAGATTAGATGAGTTAGAGGATGCCTTTCAGAAGCTCCAATCCCTCCGGGGTATCGTAAATCTGAGGGATAGAATAAACGAGGAGATAGATTATCTCCAGCAGATTTCCCTCCCTCAGGGCGATTCTTTGCTCCAGGGGAGGGATGAGTTGATGGCGGAATTGGAAGGGTCGCTTGTTTCCGATGAAAACTTACTTCAAAGATGGATAGATAGAGCGGAGACCTTCAAAAACAGCTATATTGATAGATATACAGCCCTCCACGAGGAATGTGTGGGAAGATATGCTCCCTATTGGGAGGAGATAAACAAAACAAAAGCAAGCCCAATGCTCGCCTGCCTTGAGGGAATCTGGGAGATAATGGGCGAGCTGGGCGGAGCAAATCCCGCTTCTCTCTTGTGGAGGAAAATAAGCGAGCTCCTGAATCATAGATGCGAGGGGCTGCATAAGGATAGCTTAAAGCATCATCCCCTCTGCCCTAACTGCCGTTTCAATCCCGCCAATCCGCCAAATATCGCTTGGGAATTGGAGAATTTGAAGAAGAGGTTGGAGGATGAATGGGAGGAAACGATAGAGGAGATTCGCCGAAAGGAGGAGAAAATCAGGGAGGAATTCAAGATAGCTTCATCAATGGCGAGGGAGAGGATGGAGAAGCTCCTTCAAGGGGAGCCCGTTGAGCTGAGCGAGGAAATCAAGGAACTTTTAAGAAGGGCTCTGGGGAAGGTGGTTATCTACGAGCTGGACATTCGTTCCATCCTAAGGGATGGAGGCATTTATAAGCCGGATGATTTATTGGAGCGGGTTAAAAAAGCGGTGGCTGAGATTCAGCGGAGAGGAGGGGATATCAGGATAAGGTTAAGGTGGCAATGAGGGGGATATGTCTTTAGCTGATATATTGAAAAAGAAGATAGAGGAAAAAATATTGGATAATCCGCATTTCCTTTGGATTGTTGACCCCCTCAGCGTCGCACCTTCGTATATAAAGAATCTTTTTCCCAAGCTCCATATCCATATCTACACGAACCCGATAGATTTTCGCCTTTTCTATGAACCGCTGAGGGCAAGAATGGAGGAAAACCAGCCAGCTGAGGCAATCGTTATTTCCTCTTGCGAGGAAGAAATCCCACCCGATGTGCGAAGATATTCCCCTAATCCCCTCTTTATAAAACCTTCCCTCCTCTTCCCTGCCCTCCATCCAATCGTTGATGATATAATCGTTGATGGAAAGCTCCTGGAAAGATTCGCATATAGCGCCGACCAGCATAAGCGAGGATATCAGGAGACGATTGAATTCGTTCTTCATACCCTTTTGGAAGTCCCCTTTCATTCCCATCCTTCCTTAAGCGATGCGTTCAACATCCTTATGGCATATCATAGAAGGGGAGAGAAAATTCCCTTCAAGTTCATTTCGCCTTACCTCAAGGATTTAATAGAGATAGGCTACAGTGAGGAGGAACTCGCTAAGAGGGAAGGTTTAATTTTTATTCTCCAACAACTTCTCTTGGCTTCGCTTGAGAGGGAAAGCGGTGTGGATTTAAATGCTGATGAGAGGGCGAGGGCTCTTTTCCCTTATATTGAGCTTGAGCATAACGAACTGATAAAGGAAGCAAGCGCCAGCATAAATTGGCGGGAAGTGGTGGATAAAATCCCCATAAAGCCCCTCCATTCCTTGCTTCTTCCCGCTGATTTTTACAACTATTACAGCGAGAAGCTCCTCGCTCGCCTGCTGAGAAACCGCAGGGATAAAGAGGCGCTTGACGCCTCCCGTTTCCTCAGGGATAAGGGGAAGGCATCGGAGAAATTGGAAATCGTGTTGGAATGTATAAGCTCTCTGGAAGAACCTTATTCCCTTGAAAACTGGCTATCTGTTGCGAGGGAGCTCGCCCTTCAATGGAGAAGTTTTAAGGAATTGCCTCCCGATTCCGAACTGTTCAGAGAATGGGAGCGGAGGAGACAGGTAATAAATTCCCATTTCGTGGATTTCATTCTAAAAAACTATCCGAATTGGGGGAAGAAGCCTCGCCCTACCCTTTCCTGTGATGTGCTTGATGAGGCAGTGCGTCCCTATCTGAGAAAGGAGCTGCCCGTTTATCTGCTCGTGATTGATGGGATGACCTATTCTCAATGGGCGATTATGGAGGACAGGATAAGGAAGGAGATGAAGGGATATGATTTCCAGGACAAGGGATGTTTCTCCATCCTCCCTTCCGCAACGACCTACTCCCGCAATTCCATCTTCGGTGGGAGATTTCCCTATTCAATAGCGGATAGATATGGAGGAAGCACGCTTGAGAACAACGAGAACGAGGAGAAACTCTTGAGGGATTGGGTGTTGGAGAGGGTGGGGAAAAAGAGCGTTATCTATTGCAAGAGGAAAGAAGAATGGAGAAGGGCATTGGAAGAGAGAGCAGATTTGAAGGCTTTCATACTTAATTTCGCCGATGAGCTCACCCACTTAACGGGAAGGGTGGTGGAATCGGAAGTTGAGCTTCTCCGTTTCGTTGATATGAAATACGATTTTCTTCCCTTGGGAGAGTTATTCTCCGCAGTTAAAAGGGATTCAGCGGTTCTCGTCATAACCTCCGACCACGGAAGCATTTGGGTGGAAAGGACGGTGAGGGTTCCTCAGGAAATGCATGAGGAAGCGGGTGGTAAGAACACACGATATTATGCTAGCCCTAAATTTTATGAGCTCAGGGAAAGGGATATCCTCCTGATTAAAAAGGAAGAGGCGAGGAATTGGGGATTGCCAGATGATACGAATTACTATATCGCCTTTGGTAATTTTATGTTTCTCCGCCAAAGGGTGGAAAGCAGGGCGGTTCACGGAGGGATTTCCCTTTGGGAAATGTGCGTTCCCCTCGTGATTTTCACTCCCCATATCTAAATCCCTTGCCAAATCCTAAATTATCCCTTATAAACTAAAAAATGGCTTTTGCACATAAACTTCTTCCCTCCTCCCTCATCTCCGCTCTGGAGATGAGCAATAAATTTGAAGAGCTAAAAGAGCTCCGCCTCTGGCTCGATTCCCATCTGCCTCAACCCTCCCCTAAAACGAGGAGAATGGCGATTTATTATATCCTCCGCCTCCTGGAGCTGAGGGATGAAACGGGGAAAATCAACGAGCATCCCCTCATTCGCCTCTTCCCTTATCTTCAGGATGAGAAAGCAAAAATGGAGCTCATCTACTGGCAGGTGATAAAAAATCTTCCTTATATAAAGGATTTCGCCCTATTCCTCAGCGAGAACATAGAAAAGGAAATAATATCACGCAAATCAGCGAGCGAATTCCTTTACTCCCTTATGAAAAAAGAAAGCAAGGACACATTTCAATCACTTCTCTTCCTCCTTGAGAAATTTAATCTGATAAAGAAGAACAAGAAGGAGATATATCTCTCCCATTATTCCCCTTCCCTCATTTCCTTTTCCTATGCCCTCTGTGAGGATATGTTGAAGGAGGGAAGGACAACCATTGACCTGCAGAAGGCGAGTAATCATCGGGTAGCGAGGGTATTCTTTATGAAAGAGGAGAGAGTTCTTTCCTACTTGGAGGAGGAGAAGGAGCTGTGGCAGATAGAGAGGCGCCCTCCCTTGAATCGCCTCCTCCTTCTCGTCCGCTCCACCGATGAAGTAGTTGATTATCTGATAAAGAGGCGATGTAATTGAAGAACCAATCAAGCGATGAGATTCGCTTACTTCAAGAAGTCCTCCGCTCCATAGGGGAAATGGAAAACGAGGAAATAAAGGAAACCTCCCTCTGGGAGTTCCTTTCCCTTATAAGGGGAGCAAAGCTGAACAAGCTTTCCTTTCTCTTCTATCAGGAGGTTTTGGGCATACTCCCCCTTCTAAGTGAGGAGAGAAGAGCTTCCCTTTTTTACATAATGCTTCCCGCAATTGAGGAAGCGAAGTTTGGGGAGAGGGAGGAATTGGCGATTTACAAGCAGATGATGGATATAGTGGAGACCTTCGGCGATGAGGCGCAAAGGGAGTCTCTTCGTCGCTCTTTACTTCTTTCCTATGAGGGATATGATGAGAAGGAAAGGGAGATAGTTTTGAGGAAGTTAAGGGAAGAGAGGGAGGAGTGGGAGAAAAGAAGGGAATGGGACAAGGATGCCATCAAGAATTTTCTCTTCCTCGCCGATATGTTTTACAGGGTTGGCTCACCTGAGGATTTTTTCCAGATGGTTTTGCGTTCCATTGATAAGATATCTCGTCTCGCTGATAGGGAGGTGATGGTTTCCTGGCTTTCCATCGCTGCGAAGTTGGCGGGCAATAGATTGACGAAGGAGCAAGCGGAGAAGCTCTTGGGCAAAATCCTTGATAGGGGAAATAAGCTGGAGGACAAGTGGAAGGCTACCCTTCTCATCCTCCTTTCCTCTGGTCTCTTCACTATGGATTTGGGCGATACCTCCCCCCTGTACAATAAGATGCTGAAGATGGGGATGTCAATAAAGGAGGAGGCAAGACGCCTCACGACGCTTGCCTTCGTTCTCCTGGGTCTTTTGAAAAGCGGTATGCAATCCTCCCTTCTGAAGGAGGAGATTGAAAGGTGGAGAAAAGCGGAATACGATGAGAAATTCTCCTTCCGCATTACCCTCCTTTGGGAGATATATCAGCTCTGTGAGGAAAGCCAGTTCGAGAGCGCCTTGGAGAAGGCAAGGGAAATGAACGAATACCTTCGCCGGGAGGCTCTCTTCATCATAGCTTCTTGGCTAATCAAAAGAATTAAAAAAGGAGGCGATTCAGCGTGAAAAGCCCTTTCAAGGAGAGGGCGCCCTTTATCTTCAGGAGAATCCTTGACTCCGTTAGGGAAATAGAGGATGAGGATTTTCAAGAGAGGGCTTTAAAGGATGTATCCCAGCTTATAGCGAGAGCAGAGCTTGGCGATTCAGCCATCGGCTTATTTAAGCAGGTGCTGGAAATAGCGAAGGAAAGGGAGGAAATACACCCAACCCTCGTTATATCCCTCAAGTCCGCAATAAAGGAGGCAGGGCTTGGGGAGAAAGCGGAATCATTGATTGACGAGCTGTGGGAGATAGGAAGCAAAGTGGAGAACGAGGAGGACAGGCTCATCTTGGCTGTTGACCTCGCCCTTAAAAGACCCGAAGCTGAGGATGCGCATCCTTACCTTGATGAGGCAAAGGAGAAGTTGGAGGGATTAAAGAGGAGAGCAAGAGGGAAAAAGAGATTGCACGCTGATATGTTTATGAAGCTCGGCGCTGAGCTTACCCTCCTATTTGAGTGGGGGTTGAGAAAGGAGGCGGTTAGCCTCGCTAAGGAGCTCATAGATTTCGTTTTCAGCCTCCCGAGGAAAGTCCTCCCTCCTCAGGATAAGCTCCTTATTCTCACAACTGTTTTAGCGGGAAAATGCGAGGGGGAAGAGGGAGAGGAGCTCCTCAATCTCGCCTTTGATAAGCTGATGAGTGCAAGCGATATGATAAAAACCCAATTCCTCCTCTTCCTTCCCAGCTTTATTTCCCCCTTCAAATTGCCCCCTAAAACAACGATATTCCAGCAGACCGTCCAGTTGGCTATGAGTATGAGTGGTAGTTTTATGAGCGGATATGTTTTTGATAATGTTTTGAGAAATTTCCTTAAGCTTGATGCGAGTTGGGAAGCCATTAGGGAAGCGATAATGGGGACCGAGGAAGAGCTAACGCCCTCCGTCTTAGAGCTCGGCAGGATTCGGCAGATGGCGGAGAGGGAGGATTTCAGCTCGGCGCTTGAGGAGGCGGAGGAGATGGATGATAGGGAGCGTGCGGATGCCCTCGCGGCGATAGCAGCGGTGGTGAGCAGGAAGGCGAGGGAGGATTAGAGATTGAGGTCGTAAAGCCTGCCCCTCCAATCGCTCGCGGGAGCGAGGAACCTTTTATCATCACAAAAATAAATCCTTTCTCCCAGAATGAATCCCGCCACACCTATTATCGCCTTCTTCCCCTTCTGAAAAAGGCACTCCTCCTCCGCTATCCCCAAAAAGCCAATCTTGGGAAAATGATAAAATATCTCAACATTGTCAATTAGAAGGAAATCGCCCTGCTTCAAAGAGAGGAAAAGCTCCCTCCAGCCCTCTGCAATCAAATGCTCCCACTTCCATTTCGGCGCTTCTCTCCCTTTCACATAATTCGCTAAATAAAGGTTTGCATTCACCACTTCCTTTCCCAACTTCCTTGCAAGCTCCTTCAGAGCGCTCGTTTTCCCCGCTCCCGCCTTCCCCAAAAGGAGGAAAACCGCCCTCCTATGGAGAGAGGAATTGAGGAAGCCCCTCATCGCCTCCACAGCCTCATCCCTTTTCTCCAAAAATCCCTTAGGCATTTCCCCTCACCTCCCTCTCAGCCATTTCCATCAGGGTGCGGGCGGTAAAGCTACAATCCTTTAAAATC
>JBMFMH010000076.1:0-9309 GCA_049970775.1 bacterium
TTTCATATTAAAATCTTTTTTGGAGAGTGATTATAGTGAGAAAATCGTTTAGCTTCCTTATTTTTCTCTTATTCGCAATCCCCTCTCTTCCTCAACCCCTACTCATTATCCCTTTTACACATCGGGCACCGAAAATCGATGGAAAGGTTTCTCCCGGAGAATGGCGCGATTCCAGCGCTATAAGCGTATTCTTCCCCCTAGGCTCAAAAGAATTTTCCCCTTTCCCCACCACTTTCTATCTCTGCTACGATTCCCAAAATATCTATATCGCCTTCTCTTGCCATTCTCCTCTCAAGCCTAAAGCACAGCTGCGCAATAGGGACGAAAATGTCTGGGATGATGACGCGGTGGAGGTCTTCCTTTCCCCTTCATTTCCTCGTTATTTCCAATTCATCGTGAATGCGAAAAACAGTATCTGGGATAGCGAAGGAAAGGATGGAAAATGGAACGCTGAATGGAAGCATAGCGTCTCCCTTAATGAGAACGGCTGGGAAGGGGAGATAGCCATCCCCTTCCCCAGCTTGGGAATTTATCCAAAAGAGGGAGATTTATGGCGCTTCAACCTCGCAAGGGATATCCCCGAGCCGAAAAGGCTATCCCTCAGCTTCGCTCCCTGCCAATCCTCCTTCCACGAACCCAACAATTTCGCGTTCCTCTCCTTCGGTGGAATAAACGATGCGGTTCGCCTTTTCCTCCCACCAGGAATTGAGAAAACAGGTGATATCCTCATAAAGGGCGAAAGCCCAGAACCTTGTCAATTTAAAATAGAAATAGGCAAGGGGAGCGATTTGAAAAGCTACGAGGTAAACCTCTCTCCAGGAGAGCAAAGGGAAATCCTCAATCTGCATCTGGAGCCAAGAGAGGGGGCGCTAATTCATCTTTCAGGGAAAAATAATTTAGGAAGGGAGATGGTAAGCTTGCGGATGGAAATGGAAAGACCACCTCTTCTAAACATCTCTCTCGTAAGGAGGTTCCTTATCAAAGGAACGATTGAGGTCTTGATATCGTCTGACATCCTTGCCAAAGAGATGAGGGAAATCGCTGTCAGTTTGATGAAAAATGGAAAGGAAATTTTAAGAGAAAGGTGGCGAGCTGAAGAAGGAAAGGCGAAGGGAGAACTGAAGGTATCCAATTTACCGCAGGGAGAATATTCCCTTTTGGTTACCGCCTATGATGGGCAGGGAAACATCCTCGCCAACCAATCGGAGAGGATTGATATACCACCAAGACCTTCCTGGCTCGGTTCTAAGGCGGGAAGAACGGACGAGGTTCTTCCTCCTTGGACGCCGATAAAGGTAAGGGGAAATGAACTTGCGGTATGGGGAAGAAAATACAAGCTCTCTGATGATGGTCTCCCCTCCTCTATCGTTTCAAAGGGCAAGGAGCTCCTCGCAGGTCCCATTCACTGGGAGATTGAAACCGAGGGCATCAAATTAGATTTAAAGGGACGCAAGAGAGTTTTGCAAAGAAAACCCTCCGTTTACATCCAAACCGCATCCACCCCAACCTACAATTGCAAAACCACCCTTGAATACGACGGGATGCTCCGCTTTGATGTTTCCTTCCATTCCTCTACTGCTAAACCCTTCATTTTGAAAAAACTTCGTCTTATTATCCCGATAAGGAGCGTATACGCTAAATACCTCCATTATTATCCCGGTATATGGGGAACCTCCTCCAATTCCTTTGGCATAAAGGGAGATTGGAACAGCCCGTTCCGTCCCCTTATCTTCATAGCGGATGAGGAAAAGGGGCTTTGCTGGTTCACCGAAACGGATGAGAACTTTCATCTCAAAAACCCAGATAGAACTATAGAGCTGAAACGCCAAGCGGATAAAACTTTCCTCGTTATCAATATATTGGATGTTCCCAAGGAGGTTTCTTCATATAACATCACCTTTGGAATCCAAGCAACTCCCGTGCGTCCAGTTCCTGTTGCCTGGTGGCTAAACGAGAGAATCTGCCACTGGGGCTACTACGGAATGGAAAGGGCTCCCGCCTCTAGTAGCGTTAGCATAACTTATCCAGCGGAAGGAAATATAAATCCTAAACAAGGTTCGCTTCAAGCTTGGGTGAGAGTTGATTTTGATGCCCAGGAAGAGGTGAAGGAAGGCGTTCCTCGGGGAGATTACAACCGAAATTTCCTCGCCCTCTATCTACCCAACGGTGATGTTGCTAGCCTCTATTGGAACATAGATGATAGAGGAATGCGCTTCTACGCATACGATGCGCAAAGAAAGGATTATCCGATAATCTTAGGGGCACCAGCAAAGCTTGATAAGGGTTGGCACCACATCGCCTTGAGCTGGGGAAGAGAGATAAAGATTTTCGTTGATGGCGTTCAAACAGCAGGTAGGGAATTCAACGGTCTATTCGGCAAGGATGTGAGCTTAGAGGGTGGAAGAATCGTTCTGGGCGGAGGGCGATGTGAGATGGCTATTTCCCAATTCGCTATCTACGACAAGCCCTTGGAAAGCGTATCTCCCATCTTTCCCTTGACCCAAGAGAATGCCCTTCTTTGGGATAGCTACGATAGGCTATCAGCCGACAGATATGAGACATCTCCCTCTATTGGAAAGCCGGGAATGATAAGCGGGCTGATAATACTTGAAGATAGCCCCAATGGAAAGGCTCTTTGCCTATGGAGAAAAGATTGGCAAGGCAGGTTGATGCTGGATGTTGCGAGGGAGATGGGAGCAAGAACAATCGTCTTTCACGAACATTGGACTGATATCCAAAACTATACGGAGACAACCCATTCTGAGGAGCTTCGCGCTTTAGTTGAAGCTCTTCACAGAAGAGGAATGAGGCTTGCCGTCTATTTTGGCTACGAGATGTCCGATATCGCTCCCGAGTTCCCTTTCTACAGCCAGGAGTGTCTTCGCTGGCGTCCCGGGCAATGGTATTATACGCGTCAACCAGAGCAGAAGGATTACGGCGTCTGCTACAATAGTCCTTGGGCTGATTTCCTCGCCGATGGTATGGAGAAAGTGCTGAAAAAATACGATATTGATGGGGTTTATCTTGATGGCACTGCCTCCCCAATGGGTTGCGATAACACCTTGCACGGCTGTGGTTATTACGATGAAAAGGGCAATCTCCACCCCACCTACCCTATCTTCGCTGTTAGGGATTTAATGAAGCGAATCTATACAATTTGCTATCATCATCGTCCCAAGGAGCCGTTCGTCAATGTTCACAATTCAACTTATCTTGGACCACCTACCCTTGCCTTCGCCACCTCATACTGGGATGGTGAGCAGTTCGCAGGCGTTCAGAGAAATGGCAAGCATCCCTTAGATATATTGCCGTTGGATTCTTTTCGCTGCGAGTTTATGGGACATAATATAGGGGTTCCCGCTGATTTCTTGGTTTATGAGAGAAATCCTTTCACTTATCAGGAAGGGCTTGCTATCGCCTTAATTCACGATGTGTTCCCTCGTCCACCTGGGTTGGGAAGCGAGGGATTTGAGCTGGCGAGCAAGATATGGAAGGCTTTCTCTGAATTCGGGGCAAGGGAATCCCAATGGATTCCCTATTGGGAGGAAAATAAACCAGTAAAGGCAAATAACGAGAACATCTATGCAAGCACCTATTTGAAGAAGGGAAAAGGAGCGATAATCGTTGTTTCAAATTTGGGCAAGGAAATAATTTCAGCGGAGCTAAAATTAGATTTCAAAAAGCTCGGCTTTAAACCAAGGGAAGTAAGGGAGGTTATCACGGGAAGCGACAGTAAAGTTGAAGGGAACACCGTCTCCTTTCCCCTCCCACCCTTCCGAGTGCGTGTCTTTCTTCTCCATTAGGATGTCTCCACGGGAAAGGTATAAAAGAACCCTTTTGTTTCAAAATGTGGATAAGGTCCCTTTTCAACCGGGAGGTCCAAGGGAATCGACTTTAAAAAGGTGGCAGGAGGAAGGCTTGCCAAAAGATAGAAACTGGTTTGAATACCTCTGCGAGCTCTTGGGTATAGAGATGGAAAAAGCACAAACTCCCCAAATAAGTTTAAAAATATCCTTTGACCCCTGTCCTCCTTTTGAGGAAAAAATCATTGAGAGAAGAGGAGATCATCTGATAGTGCAGGATTATAAGGGGGCGATTGTGGAAATAGAGGATAAATACGATTTCTCTTATCTAAGATATGCTAAGGATTTTGTAACGAGGAAGTGGCATAAGTTCCCCGTTGAGAAAGAGGAAGATTGGGAGGAGATGAAAAGGAGGTTCAATCCCGAAAGCCCAGAGAGATTGGACGAGGAATTGGCGGAGAAGGCGAAACTTCTTAAAGATAGGGATTGGACTCTAATGATTGGGATTCCCGGACCTTTCTGGCAGATGAGGGATTGGTGTGGTTTGGAGAACCTCTGCATATTTATGATTGAAAAGCCTGAATTCGTTCAGGAGATGAGCGAGTTTTGGTGCGATTTCGTCTCATCAATCCTCAAAAAATATGTTGATAAGATTCAATTCGATTCCGTCATCATCAGCGAGGATATGGCTTATAAGGGAAAATCAATGATTTCTTCCCAGATGGTGAGTAAATTCCTCGCCCACTGCTGGCAAGAATGGAGCGATATTTTGAGAAAAAGCGGCTGCGAAATCATCATCCTTGATTCAGATGGTTATATCGCAGAGCTCATTCCCATCTGGATTGAAAGCGGTATAAACTGCACCATCCCCCTTGAGATAGCAGCGGGGAACGACCCCGTTGAGCTGAGAAAGAGGTTCGGAAGGAATATCTCCTTCATCGGAGGAATTGATAAGAGGAAAATCGCTAAGGGAGGAAAGGTTTTGAAGGAGGAAATGGAAAGAATAATCCCTTTTATGCTCAGGGAGGGTGGCTATATTCCCTCCTGCGACCATGCCGTTCCTTCCGATATCTCCTGGCAGAATTTCCTGGAGTATTCCCGCCTCCTCGCCAAACTTACCGGCTGGCTTCCTTAAATTTCTATCTCATTTCAACCTATAGGCGAAGACATCGCCTCCACAGATTAGCACTGCCTCCTCTCCCTCCCATCGCAAGGGATAGCTTCTCAATACCTTGCCCTCTTCATCAACTTCCTCAACAATCTCCGCTCTCTTCACCTTCCAAGGAAGAGAATTCCATTTTATCCTCGCTTCAAACTGGGGGCTATTTGGAAGGGGGGTAAGAAGAAGGGCATCACCATCCATCGATAATCTGAATGCTCCATTCGTCCTTATTCCAGCGAAATCAATCATTCTGCCTTGCGGGTTCAACCTAGCCAACACGGGGTCTTCTTTTTCCTCTAAAGGAGTCCACATTATCCCCGTTATATTTCCTCCCGTTCCTTCAAGCTTTATCTCTCCCAGCCTAATGCGAGCTGTTCCATCATCATATCCCTCCAAGCGAGCCCTTTCTCCCGTTTTCGTATCCCACATACCGACTCTCATCTCAAACTCATCTCCTGCCTTGAATTTATCGGGCAGGGTAAAGCGGGTTGAGCTTCTTATTGAGCCCTCCCATTTTGTTGTTGGGATTGGCGGCGTGTGGTCAGCTTGGAACATTATCTCGCCGTTTTTATCCACGAAGTGGACGAATATCATCATATTGGTGGGTAGAGGTTTTTTCGCCTCCCAAAGGAGGGTCAACTCCGCTTGCCTATCCCCAAGGAATTTCAGCGATTCAACCCTCACTTTTACCGGTAGTCTCTCGCTAACGACGGGGCGAGCATTCACGAATAACATTGAAGGGGAACGAGACCAATCAACAATCACTCCCTCCTTTTTCTCAATTGCCACCTCCACTGTTCCATCCGCCGCTGGCACCCTGGCATAAACTCCGTATTGAGGCAGGATATGTCCTTCAACTTGCCAATCCTCTTTCCCCCTATTGACCCATACCTCTCCTCCATTATCCCACTTAACGAATTGTTTGTGTATATCTCCCTCTACGAATTGAACATCCTCAATATCCTTGAGGGCAAGAGCTCTCATTAAATCGTGGAGGAGCCAGTATTTGCGAACGACATCCCTTCCAAAGGGGGAAGGCACCATTGCGGGATGCCCCGTTAGGACCTCGGTTGCGATATAGTCATCGCTGTAGATTCCGTGAAGGCGAGGGTCAAGTCCGGCGACATAGCGCCCCTCATAGCCTGCTCCATGAAGAGCGAACTTGCTATGATGCGCCATATCGAACCAGGGGATGCGCTCCGCATCCTTACATTGAATAGACCAAACAGCCCAGCCATAATAGCCGGGTGGTGGTATATCAACTCGCAGGTGATTCGTCTGTCCACCATCCAACCAGCCAATAAGCTGGTCGTGCCCGCTCTCGGAGATTTGAGGAGCGGAATCGCCTAAAAAATCCCTTATCCAAGCGAAAGCTTTTCGCCAAACATCCCTCGTATATAACCTCGTGAAGAACGAACCATCATCAGTCCAATAATCGTAGGGACAGATTGAAGACCAAACATCTATGAAATAAGCGGTTGGGGAAAACCCTTCCTTTATGAGCCTTAAGTTCCTTTCCAGAAAAGGAAACAGTTGGTCTGCTCGCCAGCGATAAGATTGCGCCTTCCTCCCCTCGTTGAACCAAGCAGGCACTGGGTTCCCTTCCCTTGTGAAAGAAATCCTCTTATAGGAAAACCCTTGGGCATCAGGGTAGAAATCAATGTAGTTGTCGTGAGGAGCGAAGAGGACACCGTGCTTTTTGCAGGTATTAACGAGCTGAAGGAACTCATCAAGAGTCCCAAATTGAGGATTCGGTGGATAGATATCAGGCAGTCGGTAGTCGTATCCCCATCTTTGCCAATTATGCCAGACGACTAAAGAATCGGTTAATCCATAGCGAAAAGCTCTCTCCAGAGCTTCAGCGCTTTTCTTGTATCCTCCTCCCCACAAATCAAAGACGAAGCGACCAGCAAGCTTCTTAACGCCTCCTGCTGGCTTAAGCCCGTTTATCTCCCGCCATATCTTAGCCCCTTGCCAAGTCGTTTCCGCGGGGATTATTGAAACAATTTGATTATGAGGGGTATGAAGGGTGTAAAGCTTGGATTGAGGAGAAACTTCCAAGTAGCTTGGAACGGCATCAACTCCCTCAACTATAGATAAACCATTTTTGAATTCAAAACCAACGAAGGAAGTGGAAAGTTGATGCCCATCGAACCAAAGGTTAAAAGCTTTGGGCTCAACGAGAACATTTCCATCACCCGCATAAACCTTATCCACCTTCTCGCTCCATTCCCCAAGGGATATATCCTCTATATAGGTTACAAGCCAAGGACGAGCGGGAGGGACATTTTCCAGCCAAAACTTAACCCGCAAAGCTCCCTTCTCAATCCAAATATCCGTTAACAGGTCAAAATCTCCCAGCCAATTGGAAAAAGAATGGGAATAGATTATATGTCCTTCCTTCTTCGTCTTCCTCACCGACTTCAGGATGCTTGTGGAGCGCCAATCGCTCAAGTCATCTCCAAGAATCCTCGCTTTAAATCCATTGAACAAAAGTTTTTTGGAACCACTGACGAAACCTATTGTGGAATCAAGAATCCCCCTATTTCCCTCCCAAATTCTCACCTCATAATCCTGGTTGCCAACTCTAACATTTCCTAACTTGATATACTCGGCGTCAAGGGATGGAGGGAAGACAGCCCTTTGGGGCGGGGTACCCACAATCAAAGTTGGCTCAGCCCAATAGGATTGGTCGCAAGTAGTATCGTTCTTCGGTCCGGGATGGGATTCCAGCTGAAGGCGGATGGATTGCCCAGCAAATCTGCTCAAATCCACCTCACCCTCATCCCAAACCTTCGTTAATGTATGTTTTTCAAAAAGAATTTCCCCTTCCTCCCCCTCAGGAGCGGAGAAAGGAAGAACTCTCACTCTGAAAGTTACGCCATCGCTCGGCGGCTCCGTGGGGAGGTTATCCCTTATCGCATTGGCAAAACGAAGGACAATTGGTTTTTGCTTGGGCAATCTGAGAGGGAATTCCATAATTATCGTTCCAACGAGGTTGTTGAACCAGGGAGGATGCATTCCTATCGCCTCCCTCGTATCACCCCTTGTGATTCGCTCCCCGAGGCTCCAGACAGCCCTCGTTTTGGTGTCGCTTCCGACCAACCCAACGGGTAAAACCTCGGGCTCCTTTCCGAAAACCCTTAGGATAATCCTGAAAATCGGTAGACGCCAGAGGGCGAGAGCGCTATTCCGCCGCACTTCAAAAGGCTTCCAGGGAAGGGAAATATGCGGTTTCGGTGGATTGGGGATATTAGTTCGCAAAACGAGGATAGGATGAGCTTGATAATCTTTCCCATTGTATTTGAAACGGACGAAAGCATGGATGGGATAGTGGGCGTTATAGGTTTGGGAAGCAGGAAAGATATTGAAGTTCAATTTAGTTTGAGATTTGGCGGGCAGATTGAAAGAGACTTTTTGTGGCTCGGCTTTCCAGCCATCTATCAAACCTATTTCAACTTCCCCCTGCAGCGCATCGTTTTCCTTGTTCTCCAAGAGGACGGAGATAGGACAGGGTTTTTCTATGGATGAGAGCTCGTTTGGACCTTGGATGCTGGCGGTGATTGGACCGGCAGAATCAATAGGTGGGTCGAAGGCGGGGGCTTGGATAGCAAAAAGGAGGAAACAGAGAAAGATTATCAAAAAGACCTGCAATTTAATCACCTCTCGGTTATATATTAGCACAAAGTAAATTTTTAAAAAATTCAAAAATAAGTGGGGGCTCGCCTCCGGCGAGCCCCCACTTAATCCTATGCTTTCAAAACTACTGACTCGCTACATCCCGTAATCCTCAGCGTTCCGACAAAGCGGGTCTATGTAAATATTGGTATTGCGAACTCCATTAGCATCCATCTGTCCATCCCAATCGGGAACTTGCTCCCTTTTGAACGACTTAACATGCCCATCAACAAAGGCGATATTAGCGGTATCGTTGTGGCGGAAAGCAACAAGATGTCTTTGATGACCGGGTTCCTCAGGCAAAGTTTCTCCTCCAAAACAACACTTGGCTCTAAGCGATATGGGATGCCACACAACATGGCATTCACCAAACATCAATACTTTGGAAGGCTGGGCTATAGAAGCAAGCGATACACCACGAGAAAACCAAAAATCGGGACCCAAGCACTTGTTCCAACCATAGCTCCAATCTTGAAGCTCCAACGGTGGACGACCCTTGCTGGGGCAAATCATTATCGCCTCGTTCTTTATATAGGGATAGAGCCCGGTGTGGCGACGCAGGTATTGGACAGCCCAGCAACCGGGAGTGGGGGAGTTGCAATAGGCATCAGCGGTAAGGAAGAATTTCTCGTCCCAATCTTGGGCATACATCAAGGCAGCGGTAGC
>JBMFMH010000077.1:0-9296 GCA_049970775.1 bacterium
CTTCTGACAAAGATGGATGAGGATAGGAAAAAGAGCGAGGAGGAAACCAAAGCGCTATTAGCCAGAATGGATGAGGGCAGGAAAAGAATTGAGGAAAAGATGACAAACCTCTTGGAGAAAATCCTTACCGCAATTGAGGAAGGGGAAAGAAGGGCACAGGAAACCCAGAGGTTTATCGCCTCTCTGATAAAGGGCGAATCGGAAGAGGTGAAATCCCTTATAAAAGATTTGCTGAAAGAGAAGAGGGACTCCGATTATGGCTAATGTAAAGTTCGCAACGATAGTTTTCCCCGGCACCAATTGCGATATGGATTGTTATTATGTCGTCAAGGATGTCCTCGGAGAAGAGGTTGACTATGTTTGGCATACCCAAAAGGACCTATCTTCTTACCATTGCATAATCCTTCCCGGAGGTTTTTCCTACGGTGACTACCTGCGCACGGGCGCCATCGCGAAGCTCTCCCCTATTATGGAAGCGGTTAAGAAAGAAGCGGAAAAAGGAAAGCTCATAATCGGCATCTGCAATGGCTTCCAAATCCTCGTTGAGGCTGGTCTTCTCCCTGGCGCACTTCTCAAGAACACGAACTTACGCTTCCTCTGTAAGTTCGTTCATCTCCGTGTGGAGAACAACGATACCCCCTTTACTCATCTTTATCGGAAGGGAGAGGTCTTGCGAATGCCTATCGCCCACTTTGAGGGAAGATTCTTCGCTCCGCCAGATGTCCTGAAATCCATTGAGAACAATAAGCAGGTCGTCCTTCGCTACTGCGATGCTAAGGGAGATTTAACCGAGGAAGCCAACCCAAATGGCTCCCTTAACTTCATCGCTGGTGTGATAAATGAGCGAGGAAATGTCTTCGGCTTAATGCCACATCCTGAGAGATGCTCGGAGAAAATCCTCTCATCAGAGGATGGCTTCCGTATCTTCAAGTCTATGTCTGAATGGGCAAAGGTGAGGCTATGAAAAGGAAACCATATAGCCAACTCGGTCTTACAAGATATGAGTATGAAAGGATAAAAAGGGCGCTTGGAAGGGAGCCCAACATCGTAGAATTAGGGATGTTTTCCGTCCTTTGGTCAGAGCATTGCGGATATAAGCATTCAAAAAGATACCTCAAGCTTTTGCCCACGGAGGCTCCCTGGGTGATACAGGGACCGGGAGAAAACGCCGGTGTCGTTGATATCGGGGATGGCTTGTGCATCTCTATGAAGATGGAATCCCACAATCATCCTTCCGCTGTGGAACCCTTCCAGGGAGCAGCTACGGGTATCGGTGGGATAGTAAGGGATATTTTGGCTATGGGAACCCGCCCTATAGCCCTCTTGGATTCCCTTCGCTTCGGCTCCCTCTCATCGCCCAGGGTGAGATATCTCTTTCAGGGCGTTGTCTCCGGCATCTCCTTCTACGGCAACTGCTTACCTGCGGAGGAGAAAGTCGTCCTTAAGCTTAAAGGTAATATGGAATGCATATCCCTTGAGGAATTGGCAGATAGGTTCATTCCCCAAAAAGAGGAATTCCCTCAAGCTGCGGAAATGGAGGATGTGCAGATTCTTTCCTATGACCCCAAAAGCTTGTCCGTTTGTTGGAAGAAAGCCCTCAAGGTATTCCGCAGGAAGGCTCCTTCCTTCGTTGAGGTCATAACAGCCTCAGGAAGAAGGGTGCTTGCTACACACGACCATCCCCTCCTTACCTTCCGGGGAGGGGTCAGGTTCATCAATGCTGGGGAGCTGGAGAAAGGCGATACTCTCCTCCTCTTCCAAGACCTCTCCTATCCCCGTCCAACGAGGGTTGTGGATGTTCGGGATATCAAGGAGGAAAGGTGGGTTTTTGATGTAGAGGTTGAGGATACACACATATTTTTAACACAAGGTGGCTTCGCGGTGCATAACTGCATTGGCGTTCCCACTGTTGGAGGGGAGATTTATTTTGAGGACGCCTATGAGGATAATCCGTTGGTCAATGTTATGTGCGTGGGCTTGGGAAAGATAGAGGAACTGCAGAGGGGGCGCGCGGAGGGGGTAGGTAATCTCGCAGTATTAATTGGCTCAAGCACGGGCAGGGATGGGATAGCTGGCGCTGCCTTCGCCTCGGTTGAGCTAGGACCAGAATCGGAAAGCAAGAGACCACAAGTTCAGATAGGAGACCCTTTCTCTGAGAAACTCCTCATTGAAGCGGTCCTGGAGGCGATAAAGACGGGAGCAGTTGTAGGGGTGCAGGATATGGGGGCGGCGGGCATAACCTCCTCAACGAGCGAGACAGCAGCACGAGCAGGCACGGGAATGGAGCTTGATTTGGATAAAGTCCCTCTTAGAGAGGCGGGAATGACGCCCTTTGAGATAATGCTTTCGGAATCACAGGAAAGAATGCTCCTGATTGTGAAAAGGGGAGAGGAGGAAAAGGTCAAGAAAGTGATGGAGAAATGGGGATTGAACTATGCCCCCATAGGAGTAGTTACGGATGATGGAATCTTGAGGGTTAAGCATAAAGGAGAGATTGTGGCGGAGGTTCCCGCTAAACTATTAGCGGAGGCACCTCGTTATCGCCGCAAACTGGTTAAACCTTCATATATTGACGAGCTTTCCTCCTTCAACACTTTGGAATTGCCTGAGCCCAAGGATTACAACGAGGTTCTCCTTCGTCTTCTTGCATCTCCAAATATCGCCAGCAAGGAATGGGTTTATGAACAATATGACCATATGGTTTTGACAAACACGGTCATTTACCCGGGCGGTGATTCTGCTCTCTTAAGGATAAAAGGAACGAGCAAAGGGATAGCAATTAAGACGGATGGAAATGGCAGATATGTTTATTTGAACCCTTATAAGGGGGCGATGATAGCGGTAGCGGAGGCGGCTCGCAATATCTCCGCCACTGGCGCTCAGCCCCTTGCAATAACGGATTGCCTCAATTTCGGCTCCCCTGAGAAAGGGGAAGTGATTTGGCAATTCAGCGAGGCGATAAAAGGGATGGCGAAAGCAGCTTCCTACTTGAACATACCCATCATCTCGGGAAATGTTTCGTTTTATAACGAGAGCCCAAATCGGCGGGTTTTCCCCACCCCAGTGGTGGGAATGCTCGGCTTAATTGAAGATATTGAAAAAAGGGTTCAAGCGGGTTTTCGCAGAACGGGAGACATTATCATTTTGGTGGGCGAGACATTCCCCGAGCTAGGTGGCTCAGAGTATCTAAAGGAGATTTTCGGGAAGATAGCTGGGGAACCTCCAGCGGTTGATTTAGAGAGGGAATGGCGTGCGAACAAGCTCTGCCAAGAGGCGGTGGGACTTGGGCTTCTTTCCTCCGCCCACGATATAGCGGAAGGTGGATTGGCAGTTGCCCTTGCGGAAGCCTGCGTTTTCGGTAAAGTAGGAGCTACTATAAGGCTTCCCGCCACTACCATCCCACCTTCCTATTATCTCTTTAGCGAGAGCCAAGCTCGCTTCCTGCTTTCTCTTCCCAAAGAGAACCTACATCGCTTGGAGGGATTGGCTGAGGAATTAGGCGTTCCAATCACGGTGCTTGGAGAGGTTGGTGGGCAAAGACTTTATATTGAAAAAGAAGACGGTGAAGAGCTTATCAATCTCTCCCTTAAGGATATCAACGATTTATGGAGAAATTCCATCCCGAGGATAATGGAAAGTTAGCGCTTAGCTTTCTTTTGGAACCCTGATTTGAAAGTTTCCTTATATCTAAAAAAGTGGAAAGGTTCCACAGAACGCTGCAAGAAATCCTTCCCCTCTTGAGTTTATGATTAAACATCAATATGTTAATCTTTTTAAGAAGTTTAATATGTTATGGGGTCATACAGTTTTCCAATCCCTTCGGAAACAAAAACAGCAAGCGAACTTAAAAAGGCTCAAGCATTAGAAGGGAGAAAAAATTTTCCTTGGGCAAGATGATATCTATTTCCTTTTCCAGTCCCTCCTTTATCATTTCTCCCTTGAGCAAATCCCAAACCCTCATTTTGCCCAATTTCCCGTTGATTTTGATTTTCGCTACCATCTCTTTTGCATTGATCTCATCCGGGGCGATGAGGCAGAGATAATACTTGCCCTCCCTTCTCATCGAGCTGAGGAAGACCTCATCGGTAAGGAAAACCATTCTCTTTCTCCCTTCAATCAAAGATTCCTTCAGGGTCTCCCAATTAGCAAGATTTGAGGTCTCTTTTCCACGCCATAAATCGCGCAAGTTGGTGGTGAATACATAAGGAAAGCGAGAGAGAATGGAGGGTGGAACATCCTTAGGTAGGAACAGAATCATCCCGTAAGGGGTGGAAGGAATATACCATAGGGGATGAGTAGGGCGATAAGCGAATTTGAAGAAATAATTAGGGGGAAATTCTCCATCATCCTCCACCATATAGGCAAAGAGGGTGCCCTTTTCCCAAGAGCCAACGAATTTGCCTTCCTCATTTATATACCAAGCGTTTACATCGGTCAGCTTGAATGCGACGGGTGAGAGGGAGAGAATCTCATCTCTTTTAGGGATTTTAACAATTCCCTTTTCCCACATCTCTATGAAAGGTTTTATGCCCTTGCTGAATTGAGGAGAGGGTCTTATCTCCTCTCCTTGAAAATCTAAAAGCATTTCTGCGCTTTCAAACTCAAAATACCTTGCCCCTAGGCTGGCGTTCATAAGGATGAATCGGAGAACCAGGTTTGCTGGCATAGCCCTCAGCAAATCGCCCATACTTTCCTCCCCTTTTACCCCCATATCTTTTAACATTTGCAGGCTCCACGGTTTATTGATGTCCTTACACATACGAGCCATATCGTGCCAGAACCAGTTTTGGATGCTCGCACCCCATTCGTTTACCAATCCGCTTTGCCAGATGCCCAAAACTGCCATCAGGTCATATATCTCCCCTCTCGGGTCATTGGATTCCGTGCAGGGGACGATAGTGTTTCTCGTCTCTCCATTGAAGAAAATTCGGAAGAGGTCATTGAAGAGTAGAAGCCCCCACCATCCTTTGCCATAAGCATAGTGCCAAGGCCAAGAAGTAATCGGACCGTCATGGGCGTGCTCTATCCATACCACTTTCTTATCGTATTTCTGGGTTATCCTTACATACTGAAGAGCGGTTGACCAACATAAGGGGTTGACCAATGTGCCGGCATCAAAAGATTCGCCGAAAACGATTCCTCGGCACAAATCTCCCGCTGACTTATAGACTGCCTCAAGTGTTTCCGGATTGATAGCAGGTCCCATCGGGGGATAAACAGCCAGCCAAAAGGGGATTTTATGCCTTTTAAAGGCATCCACGAGCTTAAGGATGTTTTCCCTGCCTTTCGTCATAGCGGTTTGCTCGGGTGAATATTGGGCGAGCTTGGCTGGCGGCCAAGCTTTCTCAAAATCCTTCTGTTCATAGACTTCCAATAGGAGGGCGGAATCAACCGTTTTGCTTTCCATCCCTAAGATGTCCCAGATTTTCACCAAAGCGTCTTCTTTTACGAATGTTTCCCCCTTTTCTTTGTAAAGGATGGGATATACGCAATGATAAATAAGATGTAGTTTATCTAAGGCATTATCTTGCCCTAAGACATTCCCCAGAAAGAAAAGAGGAAGGGAAAAGAAAAAGAAAAGGGAAAGAAGCGCTTCCTGCCATTTCATCGTTCTTCAACCTCCTTTACAACTATTACCTCTTGAGGAGGAATCTTCAGCCGAAGGTAGGCTTTGCCACCCCTAAACACTGGTTTTATCTCCTCTGAACTGTCCACATCCCAGAACCTTGCCCCCCTTCTATAATCCACTGCCATTATTTCCCCCTCAACTGAGAAGGGATTGGTGTTGTATATCGTCCATACGATATTTTCCTTTCCGTTTTTCCTTCCGGGAAATTTATTTGCGTAAACTCCTTCTATAAGCGTGGGGACGAGTGGCTCGGGGTGAAGGGAGGTGAAACATTCGGCGTTCTCTTTCATTATCTTGTGATACTTCCTTATGTATTCCCTAACCTCATCGCTGAACCATTCCTTCGTCCCCTCAAGCCATATTCCCTCCCCATTGAATAAGACCCTTTTGACCGCAAGGACATTTGAACCCAGTGGCTGGTCGCAAACGATTATCTCAAATGTCTTGAAATCGGGGAAAACGAAACGATAGAGATTGAGATGATGTGGGGATAGCTCATCGCTTATTGAGGAAATCGCATAGGTAAAGCTTCCATCCTGATATTGACTTGTAACATCTATCGGGCTCTCTTCCGTGTAAAGGACGACATCGTCTCCCAGGGCAGACCTAACCGCTTGAGTGGTTAGAAATTCTCCCTTCACAGGGGAGCAGGGTATGGGATGATTATGCTCCTTATTCCAACAGTTCCTTGCCTCCATAGCGAAGCCGAATTCATCTATGTAATAACCCATTGCTTTCGTTTGCTCTTTCACCCTCGCATAGGTTTTCGCTAAGTATTCCCGCCAGGCAGGAAGGCAGGGACACATATTGTAGCTGGGGGCGAAGAAGGGCATAGGCTTACCCTTTTCGTCCAAAATCTGCCACTCCTTGCCTTTCGCTTTCCCCAGATTAGATTGAGGGTCAACGAGATAACCTTCAATATACAATCCAACGGGGATTCCCTTCCCTTGTATTTCCTCTATGGCTTTTCTGAAATTCTCCACGCCACCCAATTCCTCCCAATGGTCATAATCCCCCACTCTCCCAAATTGAGGCGTGGCTGCCCAATCAAAGATGTGGAGGTAATCAACACCACCGAAAAGCTCCTCGTCCTCCTTTAAGGCTTTCTCTATGTGGAAGGTTTTCGTCTCGGGCGCAAAAATAGGGCTTTTACTGGGAACTTCATAAAAGAGAAATTGCTGGCGAAAATTAAAGACCTCTCTGAACCATTGCTTGCGAGGCACAGCTGGCTTATACCAGTAATCTTTCCATTCAAGATAGGCGTTAAGCTGACTTCTCCAATCCCCTCTGTTGAAGCCTATTATCGTCTTGGGAAAGGAGAGCTGTTCTCCCGCTCGCAAGTCGGTCTGCAGGTATTCAATTTCTATATCCGTTTTTGAGCCCTTCTTATTTAAAACAAACCATCTCGGCGTTGCGGATAAATCCTCTGTCCTCAAATATATTCCACCTCCATTTTGATAAGAGAATACACCCATAATTTGGAGGGGGAATTGACCGCTATAATAGGAGCGGAAGCTCCAATCCTTATTGTTTATCGCTCCTCCCTTGCAAGGGTAGAAATAGTAGGTATCAAGAGGGGATGCGTTCAAATCTATATCTCGGAGGACGGGGAAAATCGTTGAGACCTTCATCGCTTCCTTTCCCAAATTAACCATTTGAAGGGAAATCGCTATCTCACCATCTTTATTTTTCCCTATTCTCAATAAGCATTGGAGGGAGATATCGTCCTTAATGTATTCGCCTTTGATTTCCGCCATCTCCTCCTTTTTCGTTTCAATTATCTTAAAATCCTCAGAGCTTATCAATTTATCGGCGATTCGGAGGATGAAAAGGGGCGATGGCTGGATTCTCATATCCTTAAATAACCACTTGTTGCTTGCTTCAGCCAGTCTAATTCCCTTTTCAAGGTCGAATCCAATGCTACCCTCCCTCATCTCACACAGGAGGGAATTTTTCTTTAAAATAATTTTAAATGGAAGGGCGGGAAGGGAATCCTTCGTCTTTGGTGAAGGAGGAGCCTTAAGGGTGGATGAGGCGCTTGCTGGACCGGGTTTAGGGGAGGAAGTGAGGGCGAGAAGAAAGAATGTGGCGTTTTTCATCCCATTGACTAATTGGAGCTCTTTTAAGGGCTTCTTAACGGCGATTGAGTAAACATCAATTCCCCTCACGACCTCATATTTACCGCTTGCCAAGCGGAAGGGAAGGGCGCAATCCCAATCCCCATCCTTATAAACCAACCTCAACTTGAACCTATCCGCTTCCCTAATCCTCCTCATCTCTCCTCCACCGAAGCTTGGTTCCTCCCATCGCGGCAAATCGGAAGCCAAAAGGAGGTAGATTTCCCTGCAATTGGAAAGGGCATCAAGGTTGACCTTTAATGTTCCTTTATGTCTCAAGGTGGGAAAAGATTTGCGGTTGAAAAGCTTGAAGGTTATTCCCCTCGTAGAGAAGACCTCGCTTGTGAACCAATCGGAGAGGGAAAATCTCCTCTGAATTTCCGAGATTTCCCCCTCACCCGGTGGAAGATTAAGAGGCATGAAATCCTTCCCCGCTCGCTTTCTTTCCTCATAGGACAAACTTTCCTTGAGGGAGATAAGGGGCTTTTCGGTGTGGAAGGAAATCTCCTCAATCTCAACCTCCGCTGGTAGAGAGCTTGCCTGAACCTGAATCGCCAATGTATTAATCGTCTCCACTTTCACTTTAGAGATCAGGGTATGCCAATCGCCATCTGCATCAAGGGAAGATAGGAGGATGGGGAATTGCTCCTCAGGTGCTTTACCTCCCGGTGCATTAGCGATGTAGAGGAAATAATCGTTTATGGGATTGATGTTTTTCGCCCTATAGCGAAGAGAAACCCATTTATAGCCAGTCAAGCTTTGAGGTAAGCTTAATGACCATTTCATTCCTTTTCCCGCTTCTCCAACATAAAACAGAGTGCCTTTCTCCTTTCTCACCCCATAAATTGCTGAGGGATTGCCCAGCCAATCGGTATGAGCTTGCCAGAGAGCAGGTGTGATATCTACCTTTGCCTCTTTCCCTTTGCCCAATCCATTCTCTCCTTTCTGGGGTATGTCTGTGAAGACGATTCTTTTAATATAGAGATGGGCGTCTTTGCTCTTGGCTTGTGTCTGGAGGGCGATTTGGTAGATATAGGGACCGCGGCAGAAATCATAAAGGTCTATAACAGCGGTATGCCATTCGTCATCGGCTTTGAAGAGACCATCGGGAGGGAAGCGGATGCCCTCGGGGTAGCCATCGTTTAGCCAGAGGATGTAATCGCTCGTTTGAGGATTGTAGTTAACACAGCGATATTCAATGATAAGCCAGCGATTAGCTGAGACATCAATATAAAGGCTCTTCAGCCATTTCATTCCTTTTCCCGCCTCGTTAACGAGAAAATCAAGCGAGCCATCAGCAAGTTTTTTGAGGGAGAATTCCTTAGCGGGATTTCCCAACCAATCAGGCATAGCTCTCCAGGAGGAAGGTTCCATCAGCTCCTCTGCTTTGAGAGGAATGATTGAAAGAAATAGGAGAAGGAGGCTTAGGAGGAAGCCCCTTTTAAGATGAGCCATAAAGCAAATACCTCCAAGGATATTTTAGAAAAAATAAGGGGGTTTGTCTCTGGAAAAGGAATAGGGTTTCAATTCCTTATAGGTAGGCTCAAAAC
>JBMFMH010000078.1:0-9169 GCA_049970775.1 bacterium
ATAAATGGTCATTTCCTCCTTTTTCGGAATTATTCAACGATGCCCTCCTTCAAATAATGCTGGTATGCTTTCCTCGTAGGGCGGATAGCAGACGCCCCTCTCCGTTATAATCGCCCCTATATAGCGGGCTGGCGTAACATCAAATGCGGGATTTATCACATCCACCTCAAACGGAAGGAGCTTTCTTCCCTTCACAAACAAAACTTCCTCCTTGCCCCTTTCCTCTATCGGTATCTCCTCTCCGCTGGAGATTTGGATGTCAATCGTTGATAAGGGCGCTGCGACGAAAAAGGGAATGTTATGGTTCTTAGCGAGAACGGCGAGCGTATAAGTTCCTATCTTATTAGCCACATCACCGTTACGGGCTATCCTATCCGCTCCCGTTATCACTGCATCTATCTTCCCCCTGCTCATCAAATAGCCAGCCATAAAATCGGTTATCAAGGTTACGGGAATCCCATCCTTTAATAGCTCATATACAGTTAGGAGACCCTGCAGGCGTGGACGGGTTTCACAAGCATAAACCTTTATCTTCTTCCCCTTCTCAACCGCTCTCCTCACTACGCCCAAAGCGGTTCCATACCAAACAGTCGCCAAAGAGCCAGCGTTGCATATAGTAAGGACACTCGCCTCCTCCTTTAGCAATTCAGCTCCATTTTCCCCAATCGCCCTGTTCACCTCAATATCTTCCTCCCACATCCTTTCCGCTTCCCTTAAAAGTTTTTCCTTTATCTCCTCAACTCCCTTCCCTTCCCTCGCCTTATTAAGCATTCTATCCACCGCCCAGAATAGGTTATATGCAGTCGGACGAGTATTCTTCAAAAGCTCAGCGGTTTTGTTCAAGAGGGAAAAAAGCTCCTCCTCATCCCCTTGAAAATCTTTAACTGCGAGATAAATTCCGAAAGCAGCCGCTACCCCGATGGCGGGAGCCCCTCTCACTTTCATACTTTTTATACACTCCGCAACTTCCTCGGGAGTTTCGCATTCCAAGAAAACGAGCTCCTCGGGAAGGCGAGTTTGGTCTATGAGCACGAGCTTATCTTTATTCCATTTCAGGGTGGGGGGAAGCTCCCATTTATGGGTCATACAACCGCTCCTTTAAGGGCATCCTTGCAGGGGCAAGACCTTTCCTCAGGGATATTTTCTATCATCATATATATCAACTTCTTAACCTTCTCGTTGTTCTCTTTGAAAACCCTTGTTACCTCCTCGGCGGAGACCGGCTCAACCTGTCCCACCAAGCCGACATCCCAATCCGTTATCAAGGAGATATTGACATAGCAAATAGCCAACTCCCTTGCGAGGGTTACCTCTGGATACTGGGTCATATTAATCACTTCCCAACCCATCTGGGTGAACCATTGGGATTCCGCTTTCGTTGAGAAACGAGGTCCTTGGATGACAACGACCGTTCCCTTTGGGTGATAGGTAATGCCGAGCTTCTGGGCGCATTCAATAGCGATTTGGCGGAGCTGGGGGCAATAAGGGTCAGCGGTAGAGATGTGGATGGTTGTGGGACCATCGTAGAAGGTATCAATTCTACCCCTCGTTCTATCAACGAACTGGTCGCAGATGACGAAATCCCCTGGCTTGATATGGGGCTGAAGGGAACCGGCGGCGCAGGGTGCGATTATCCTCTCCACCCCCAAGTGATGGAAAGCCCAGATATTAGCCCGGTAATTTATGCGGTGAGGAGGAAGGGAATGGTCTCTTCCATGACGAGGGAGGAAGGCAACTTCCCAATTCCCAATCCTCCCGATTGCCACCTTATCGCTGGGCGCTCCGTAGGGGGTGTCTACTTTGATTTCCTCATATTCATCAAAGAGGGAATAGAAACCTGAGCCTCCAAAGACACCTATCTTTGCCTTCATAACTAACCTCCTTTCCAATTTAAAGATATATCCTTTTAATAAAATAGACAAGTAAAAATGACAGTCAAAACCAAGCGAATAATGTCCCTTGCGGACACGAGCTTATCTCAATCCATCGCCAACCTCCTCACTATTGACAAATGAGTAAACGAGGTTAAAATCATTAATAACAAGCAAAGGAAGGTGAACATTGATGTGGCAAAGGTTCACAGAGAGAGTTAGAAAAATCATCCGCTACGCCCAAGATGAGGCGCAGAGGTTAGGGGATTCTTATGTGGGAACGGAACATCTGCTTTTGGCGATAACAAGGGATGCGGACTGCGTAGCAGCGAGGGTATTGGAGAGAATGGGGATTAATCTCTCTCGTCTGAGGGCGGAGATAGAAAGGGAGTTGAAAGCTAATCCCTTCGCGATTCGCCCCCTCCCACCAGAGGAAGTGATGCCTTCTCATAAGGTCAGCAAGGTAATGGAGCTGGCTTATGATGAGGCAAGGCAGATGGGAGCTTCCTATGTGGGAACGGAGCATATCCTTTTAGGCTTGATAAGGGAAGGGGAAGGGATGGGGGCGATAATCCTGCGGAGGATGGGCATAGATTTAGAGAGGGCGAGGCGGGAAGTGATAGAGCATCTTCAGGAAGAAGGGCTAAACCTCGGCACCTCTACCTTGAAGCGCCCACGCACTCGCACTCCTACCCTTGATGAATTTGGAAGGGATTTAACCCAGCTGGCAAGGGAGCGCAAGCTTGACCCTGTTATTGGAAGAGAAAAAGAGATAGAGAGAGTGATACAGATACTCACGAGGCGGACGAAGAACAATCCCGTTCTTGTGGGTGAGCCTGGGGTAGGCAAAACGGCGATAGTTGAGGGTTTGGCGCAGGAAATTGCGAGGGGGGATGTTCCCGATGCTCTTAAAGACAAGCGCATCGTCAGCTTGGATTTGGGGAGTTTGGTGGCGGGAACGAAATACAGGGGAGAGTTTGAGGAGAGGATGAAGCGAGTTTTAGATGAGGTCAGGAGAAGCCAGAAAGAGGTTATATTGTTCATAGATGAGTTGCATACCCTCGTGGGGGCAGGCGCCGCTGAGGGAGCGATAGATGCCTCAAGCATTTTGAAGCCCGCGCTTTCCAAGGGCGAGATACAATGCATTGGAACAGCAACTCTTGATGATTATCGCAAGTATGTTGAGAAGGACGCCGCTTTAGAGAGGCGTTTCCAGCCGGTGAAGGTAGAGGAGCCAAGCATTGAGATGACGATAGAAATCCTCAAAGGGCTTAGGCGTCGCTACGAAGAGCATCATATGGTGCAGATAACCGACGAGGCTATTGAAGCTGCTGTTCGTCTCTCAAAGCGCTATATAACTGATAGATACCTCCCAGATAAGGCAATAGACCTAATGGATGAAGCAGCTTCACGAGTAAAACTGCGTGCTTCCTTGCCCCCGGCAAACATCAGAGCTCTCAAAGAGGAATTGGAGCGCATTGAGGAGGAGAAGGAGAGCGTTGCTGCAGCCCTTGATTACGAGCGGCTGCAAGCTTTAAAGGAGAGAGAAGAACAAATTAGGGAGAGGCTGAGGGAGCTTGAGAGGGATTGGGAGGAAGAGAAGAGCAAGTTGGAGCTGATTGTAACCGCTGAGGATGTAGCGAAGGTGGTCTCAATATGGACGGGCATACCGGTTTCCCGCCTCGTGGAAACGGAAAGGGAGCGCCTCCAAAGGATGGAGGAGATATTGAGCCAGAGAATAATCGGGCAGGAAGAAGCCATCAAGACGGTGAGCAGGGCGATAAGGCGTGCCCGCTCGGGGATAAAAGACCCACGCCGTCCCATAGCCTCCTTCATATTCGTGGGTCCTACCGGGGTTGGCAAAACCGAAACCGCCAAGGCGCTTGCGGAGTTCCTCTTTGATAACGAGGATGCTATGGTCCGCCTTGATATGTCCGAATATATGGAAAGATTCAATGTCTCCCGACTCGTCGGCGCTCCTCCAGGCTATGTCGGCTATGAGGAGGGAGGACAACTCACGGAAGCGGTTAGGAGACGCCCTTACACCGTCGTCCTCCTTGACGAAATAGAGAAAGCCCATCCCGATGTCTTCAACATCCTTATGCAGGTCCTTGAGGATGGAAGGTTGACGGATTCTCAAGGAAGGGTCGTTGACTTTAAGAATACATTGATAATAATGACCTCCAACATCGGCACGAAGGATGTATCCTCAAGGAGAAGGATTGGCTTCACCTCCGACCTCAGAGATTACTATTATGAGGAAACAAGGGAAGCCCTTCTGGAGAAGGTGAAGAGCACCTTCCGTCCCGAATTCCTCAATCGTGTTGATGAGATAGTCTTCTTCAAGGACCTTTCCTTTGAGGAGATAAAGAAAATCGTGGACCTCTTCATCAAGAGGATAAACGAACAGCTTCAAGAACATTCCCTTCAATTAGAGATAACCGATAGAACAAGGGAGTTGCTTGCTAAAGAGGGATTTGACCCCGCTTTCGGAGCGAGACCGCTCCGCAGGACGATTCAAAGATACATTGAAGACCCCCTATCGGAGCATATCCTAAGGGGTGAATTTAAAGAAGGAGATATCATCCTCGCGGATGTTGATGAGGAAGGTAAAGTGGTATTTATCCGCAAGGAGGAACCCGTAGGGGCGGTAAGCGGGAAAGAAGGATAGGATTATAGATGCCTCGTGAGAAGGTCCGCTATCGCTGCTCTCGCTGTGGCTTTGAGAGCGAACGGTTATTGGGGAGATGCCCCGAATGCGGTGAATTCGGCACTCTTGAGAAGCTGGAGATAAAAGAGGAAAGAGAGAAAAGGGAATCCCCCCGCTTAGCCCCTCTTAAGCAGGTGGAGATAGCCAAGGATGAGAGATTCTCCAGCGGTGGGGAGGAGATGGATAGGGTTTTAGGTGGAGGAATTGTGAAAGGAGCGGTGATTCTTCTGGGAGGAGAACCCGGCATAGGGAAATCAACCCTCCTATTACAAGTTGCATCCAAGCTCTGCGAGAGAGGAAATGTCTTATATGTATCGGGTGAGGAAAGCCCCTCTCAGATAAAGCTGAGGGCTTCCCGCCTGAGCATTAACGAGGAAAGGCTCCTTCTGCTTGCAGAAACGGATGTTGAATCCATCGCCGAGAGCATCCTTTCCCTCAAGCCAGAGGCGGTAATCGTTGATTCAATACAGACCATTTACCACCCGGAGCTGGAATCGCCTCCGGGAACGGTTAGCCAGGTTAGGGAATGTGCCTTCCGCTTGATTAATCTCGTTAAACCCTTGGGCATCCCCCTCTTTTTGGTGGGGCATATAACTAAGGAAGGCACCCTCGCTGGACCGAAAACTTTGGAGCATATGGTGGACTGCGTCCTTTATCTTGAAGGAGATGGGGTTCATCCTTGGAGGATATTGCGAGCAACGAAGAATCGCTTCGGCTCAACAAATGAGGTCGCTATGTTTGAGATGAGGGAAGAGGGAATGGTGGAGGTGAAGAATCCTTCTCTAGAGCTCTTAGCAGAGAGGGATAAACACGCCGTTGGCTCAGTTGTAACAGCCATTATGGAAGGGAGTCGTCCCCTCCTCCACGAGGTTCAAGCTTTAGTAACTTATTCCCCCTTCCCCCAGCCACGCCGTATGGCTCAGGGCGTTGATTATAATAGATTCGTCATAATGGTGGCAGTTTTGGAGAAAAAGCTAGGCTTGAAGCTCTACCAACAAGATGTCATAGTGAATGTCGTGGGAGGAATGAGAATTGAGGAGCCCGCCGCTGATTTGGCAATGGCTATCGCTATACTTAGCAGCGCGAAAAGCCAATCCCTTCCCCCTGACCTCCTCATCTTCGGAGAGGTTGGGCTCGGCGGAGAGATAAGGAGCGTCCCCTGGGCACAAAGCAGATTGGAGGAAGCGGAAAGATTGGGCTTCACCAAAGCTATTATCCCAAGACACAACCTAAAGAAAATAATCCCACCCACGAGCTTAAAAGTCGTTGGCGTAAGCAATTTGAAAGAAGCAGTTGGCATCATACAAGGAGGAGAAGAATGGTAGAGAAGTTAAAGGAAATCGCGGAATCCCTTTTAAAGGAAGGGAAAGCCGATGTCATAATTGCCTATGGAAGTGGCACCTTCCCTTTCCTTTCAATACCGATATTCGTTGAGACAAAAGAGGATGTGGAAAAGATTGTTTTCAACTCCTTCTGTTATCACAATCTCGCTAAATATATCCCGCAGGAGAGGGATAAGAAAATAGGGATTGTTGCCCTCGGCTGCACAGCGAGGAGCCTGGCTATTTTGCTTCAAGAAAGGCAAATAGATAGGGAGAATCTCTTCATCATCGGGATTTCCTGCCCCGGGATGATTGACAAGAAAAAGCTTAGCGAAAGGGTGAATTTAAGGAAAGTTCAGAATATAATTGAGGAAGAAGACCAGATAATAATAGAGCCGCAAGGGTTGAGATTAGCAAGAAACGAACTCCTATTCAGGTCCTGTCAAGTTTGCCCCTATCCTACTCCCTTGCTCTACGATGTGCTTCTCGGCGAGAAAAGGGAAGGCAAAATCAGCTTCCCCGATGTGGAGGAGCTGGAGAAACTTCCCTTGGAGGATAGAAAGGCTTATTTAGATGAGAGGTTTGCCCTCTGCATCCGCTGCTTCGCTTGTCGGCTTTCCTGCCCCTCCTGCTATTGTAAGGAATGCTTCGCAGAAAGCCTCCTTCCTCGCTTCGTCTCCCATCAGATAACGATGGAGGATAATCGCCTCTTCCATCTGAATAGAGCAATGCATCTTGCGGGTCGCTGCGTCTCCTGCGGTGAATGCCTACGAGCTTGCCCCCTTAATGTTCCGATGTTTGACCTACATAGGAAGATGGAGAAATCAACCTATGAGATGTTCCAATACATCGCAGGAGTTGACCCCTCCCAACCTCCCCTTCTATCAACATATTCAATGAAAGACCCTGACCCTGAAGGTGAATGAAAATGGAGAAAATCTATTTCCTCAACGATAACGATATTGAAAATCTGATGCGAGATATAATGGAAAAGATGCCCCTTATAGCTCCACGAAAGTGGGGTGATGTTATAGTCTATGCCCAGATTGAACGCCCCGAGGAATGGGTGAAGGATGAATTGCCCGTGCGTCCCCTAAAGGAATGGTTCTTCCCCGCCTCAGAGCACCTCTTTTACTTTCGCAACGGAAGAATTGAGGAACCTAAAAGCAAGGAAGAACCATTCGTCATCTGGGGAGCTCGCATGTGCGATGTAGCAAGCCTTTCTCTCTTGGATAAGGTTTTCAATAGCGTCTATAAGGACCCCTATTATATCAAGCGAAGGGAGCTATCAACCCTTGTCCTTCTCCGCTGTCGGGAGCCGATGTGGGGTTGCTTCTGCAAGGAAATGGGAATAAGCGAGGAAGGAGCGGATTTAATTCTCACTCCCTTGCAAGATGGCTTTCTATTAGAGATAGCCTCGGAAAAGGGGGCTGAGCTTCTTGAGAAATCGGGATTAGAGCTGAAGGATGGGGAGAACAGAAGGGCGGAAAGGGAGGAATTCCTCAAGAAATTTGAGGAAGCTTTTTCTCAACCTTACGATAAGCAAGCGATACACAATTTCCTTAAGGGAGCTTGGGAGCATCCTATTTGGGAAGAATTAGCCCGCAGATGCCTCGGCTGTGGTATCTGCACCTTTCTCTGCCCCACCTGCCACTGCTTTGATATTGAGGATGAAAACATCACCCTCCAGGTTGGTGCTCGCTATAGGTGCTGGGATACCTGCCAATTCGCAATCTTCACCCTCCAGACATCGGGACACAATCCTCGCCCAACTAAAAAGGAAAGGATAAGGCAGAGATTTATGCACAAGCTCTCTTATTGTCCGGAAAGATACGGTGAGACCTTCTGCACTGGCTGTGGAAGGTGCGTTAGGCTTTGCCCAGTCAATATTGATATAAGGGAAATTTTGAAGCTTCCCTCTTTCCAAGAGGTGACCCCTGCTGGTTAATCTCAAGGCGAGGGAGATAATCAGGAAGAAAAGGGATGGGGAGATTTTAAACGAGAAGGAGATAGAGTGGCTTATCAACGGTTATTTGAATGGGGATGTGGGGGAAGGGGAGATGTCTGCTTTCCTGATGGCTGTTTATTTTCAAGGAATGAACAGGGAGGAAACCTATTATCTTACCTCAGCTATGGCTCGCTCGGGGGAAATCCTTGACCTCTCAGCGATAGAAGGAATAAAAGTGGATAAGCATTCCACGGGTGGAGTGGGCGATAAGGTGACATTGGTATTCGCTCCCCTCGTCGCCTCAGCTGGTCTCATAGTTTCCAAGCTCTCAGGAAGAGCTTTGGGGCACACGGGCGGGACGATTGATAAGTTGGAAGCCATACCCGGCTTCAAGACATCCCTTAGCAGGGAGGAATTTTTAAATCAATTGAGAAGAATTGGGGTGGCTGTATCGTCTCAAACCGATGAGCTCGCCCCTGCCGATAAATACATCTACTCCTTGAGAAATAGAATAGCTTGTGTTGAGAGCATTCCTTTGATTGTCTCAAGCATAATGTCCAAGAAGATAGCGGGAGGGGCGGATGTGATAGTTATAGATGTGAAATCCGGGAAAGGAGCATTTATGAGCGGTGAAAGGGCAAGAGAATTGGCAAAGGAGCTAACAGCGGTTGGTGAGATGGCAGGGAAGAAAGTAGCTGTGGAGGTAACCCCAATGGACCAACCACTCGGTTATGCGGTTGGGAGGATTTTGGAGGTCAAGGAGGCAATAGGGGTATTGAGGGGAGAAGGACCAGTTGATGTAAAGGATGTTTGCCTTTCCCTTGCTGGTCTGGCGCTTTGGAAAGGTGGAGTCTGTAGGGAAAAGGAAGAAGGGATAGAGAAAGCGAAGGGATTGTTGGAGAGTGGAAGGGCGCTTGAGAAATTCAGGGAATGGATGGAGGCGCAGGGAGCGAATCCTAAGATAGTTGAGGATTTCACTCTTTTGCCTTCCGCTGAGAGCAGGGCTTTCCTTTCCGATAGAGGTGGTATTCTAAAAGACATTGATTGCAAAAGATTAGGGGAGATATCGCATATTCTTGATGTCCATCCGGGAGGAGGGATTGTTTTGAGGAAAAAATTAGGAGACGAAGTTAAGGATAGAGAGGAGATAGCCCTACTATACGGGGAGGAACCGAATTTGAGCGAGGCAATGGAAGCAATTAAGGGTGTGTTTTTGATAGAATAAACGGAAGGGGTGGGGCAGGCGATAGCCTGAGGAGGTGTTCTGATGACTACCCCGCCTCGCTTCGCTCGGCACCCCTTCAAAGAAGGGGAATTG
>JBMFMH010000079.1:0-9040 GCA_049970775.1 bacterium
ATTTGTAGAAATTGGAGAAAATATGTTTTTATTTGAGTTATTCAACAAAGCCGAAGGAGGTAGATGATTATGACCTTGGAGGAAAGGATAAAGGCTTTGATTAGAGATGTGCCTGATTTCCCGCAAAAAGGGGTTATATTCAGGGATATCACTCCCTTGTTGAAGGAGCCCGGGATTGTTGCGGAGATAATTGATGAGTTTGAAAAGTTTGCGAGAAGCAAGGGAGTTGAGGTTGTAGCGGCGATTGAATCCCGTGGTTTCATCTTCGGGATGCCTCTTTGTTTAAGGCTTAATGTCCCCTTCGTTCCGATTAGAAAGGAAGGGAAACTGCCTTGGGAGACGGTAAAAAGGACATATGAGTTGGAATATGGAACAGCAACTGTGGAGATGCACAGGGATGCGATATCTGAGGGGCAGAAGGTTCTCCTTTTAGATGACCTTTTGGCGACGGGAGGAACAGCCCTAGCTAGCGCCCAGTTAATTGAAAGCTTAGGAGGAAAGGTTGTTGGGATAGCCTTTGTAATAGAGCTGACATATCTTAGGGGTAGGGAAAAGCTCAAGGGCTTCGATGTGTTGACACTTGCCCGTTATTAATTTATCATATAACGATGCGACTCTCACGCTATTTCGTTCCTACATCCAGAGAAGAGCCTGCGGAAAGGGATATACCTTCCCAGCGCTTGTTGTTGAAGGCGGGATATATACGCAGGATAGCATCGGGGGTGTATGCTTTCCTCCCACTGGGCTTTCTCGTTTTAAAGAAGGTGGAGAACATAGTGAGGGAGGAGATGAACAAGGCGGGTGGGATAGAGATACTTATGCCAGCTTTAAATCCCGCCGAGCTTTGGCAGGAATCAGGGCGTTGGGATAATTTCGGTCCCGAGCTTTTCAAGCTGAAAGATAGGGCGGAAAGGGATTTCTGCTTAGCTCCCACCCACGAGGAGGTATCAGTGGAGCTTGTAAGACGGATGGTAAAGTCATATCGGCAGCTTCCCCTTCTCATCTATCATATTCAGACGAAGTTCAGGGATGAGCCTCGCCCTCGTGGAGGTCTGATTAGGGCAAAGGAGTTCCTGATGAAAGACCTTTATTCATTTGATAGGGATGAGAAGGGATTGGATGAATCCTTTGAGAAGATGCGTAGGGCATACGAGCGCATTCTTCAACGCCTAAAGCTTCCCTATCTCGTTCTTGAAGCGGAGGCGGGCGCGATAGGAGGAAAATATACCCTTGAGTTCACCGTTCCCACTCCCTCTGGGGAGGACGAGGTTATAGTATGTAAAAACTGTGGCTATGCGTCCTCTAAAAGCATAGCGATGGTGGGGGATAGCGATGTGCCTTGTGGGGATGAAGTCCCCCTGCAAAAGGTTTATACCCCGAATTTGAAGACGGTGCAGGAGGTTGCCTCTTTCCTATCAACGACACCTGACCGCCTCGTTAAGACGCTGATTTACATCGCTGATGGAAGGGTTATAGCGGCGCTCATAAGAGGGGATAGGGAGCTTTCCGAGAGCAAACTCGCCTCAGCCATAGGAGCGAAATCGCTTCAGATGGCAGATGGAGCAGTAATAGAAAGAATCACTGGCGCTCCTATGGGTTTCTCTGGTCCCGTTAACCTAAAGGAGGATGTCCTTATTGTGGCGGATAAGGAGGTGGCGAAGATGAGGGGATTCATCACTGGGGCAAACGAGGAGAATTACCATTTGCTGGGAGTGGTTCCTGGTAGGGATTTCTCCATTTCCCTTACCGCAGACATTAGGCTTGCAGTTGCAGGCGACCCCTGCCCGAGATGCCAGGGGAGACTTGAGGAAATAAGGGGAATAGAGGTAGGGCATATCTTCAAGCTGGGAACGGAGTATTCTGAGAAGATGGGGGCTTATTTCCAAGATGAGGATGGGTCGCTTAAGCCATTCGTTATGGGTTGCTATGGTATAGGAGTATCACGCCTCGTTTCCGCGATAGCGGAAATACACCACGATGAGGATGGTTTATGCTGGCCGGTTTGCGTCGCTCCCTTTGAAATAATACTAATACTCTTGAACACTCAGGATGAGGTGCAGAGGGAGACGGCGGAGAAAATATATTCCGCTCTTTCCCCAATGTTTTCCCTTCTATACGATGACAGGGAGGAAAGCCCAGGGGTTAAATTCAAGGATGCAGACCTTTTGGGCATTCCAATTCAAATAGTCGTTGGGAGGAAAGCGAAGGAGGGGAAGGTGGAATTGAGGGTGAGGAAAACGAGGGAAAGCGAGGATGTGAGCTTGGAGGAAATAGAGGGAAAGGTTCTTTCCCTCTTGGAGAGGTTGAAAGCGGAATAAGAGATGGTTTTCTCCCCCAGGCAAAGGAAATTGAGGTTAGCAAGCCTTTTTCTGGCTATCTTCCTCGTTATATTGCTCCTTTTAGGTTGGCGGTTCATTCATCCTGAGCTTGGTAAATCATATATAATATTTTGGGTTTTCTGCCTCATCCTTGCCCTTGTTCTAATCCTCGTAGCCTTGGAGGAGATGCGGGAGATTTCCCGATATTATTTCGCTAAGAGGAAGGAAATAATCCGTAAAACGCTGGGGAAGAATGGCAAGGACAAAAGATGAATATTTTATGAATCTCTGCCTTCAGCTGGCGAGACGGGGCAGGGGCTTCGTTTCCCCCAATCCCCTTGTTGGGGCAGTCCTCGTGAAGGATGGGGAGATAGTGGGGAGGGGTTTCCATCCCTCGTTTGGGGCTCCCCACGCCGAGGTCTTCGCTATCAAGGAGGCGGGAGAAAGGGCGAGGGGTTCCACCCTTTATGTTAATTTGGAACCCTGTTGCCATTACGGGAAGACACCACCCTGCACCAAGGCAATCATTGAGGCGGGAATAAAAAGGGTCGTTATCGCAATGGTTGACCCCAATCCCATAGTGAACGGTAAGGGGATAGAGGAGTTGAGGGGAAAAGGAATTGAGGTGGAAGTGGGCGTTTTGGAGGAGAAGGCAAGAAAATTAAATGAGGCATATGTGAAATTCATAACACGGGGGGTTCCCTTCGTTACTCTGAAGATGGCTCAATCGTTGGATGGGAAAATCGCCACGAGGAGCGGGGAATCAAAATGGATAACAGGGGAAAGAGCGAGAAGATTCGTCCATCGGCTGAGGGTGGAAAACGACGCTGTTTTGGTGGGAGCGAATACCGTTATCCTGGATGACCCTTCTTTGACAGCCCATAGAATGGGAAGGGACCCCAAGAGAATCGTGCTAGATGGGAAGGGGAGAGTTTCCCCTGATGCGAGGGTCTTCAACCCGGGAGTTGAACGCCTTCTCTTCACTACCTCGCTTGCTCCCGTTCAATGGAGGGAGGAAATAGAGAAGAGGGGAGTGGAGGTAATCGTTAGCGAGGGGGAGGAGGTAAGCTTGGAGGAGCTTTTGAGGGAGCTTGGGAAAAGAGGAATAGCTTCCCTTCTGGTTGAGGGCGGAGGGGAAACCGCTTGGAGATTCATAAAGGAAGGGGCGGTTGATAAGCTATTGTTTTTTCTTGCTCCGATTGTAATTGGTGGGAGGGAGGCGAAGACGAGCGTTGAAGGAGAAGGTTGTCAAAATTTGCAGAGTGCGATAAAATTAAATTACACGAAAATTAGGAAAATCGGAGAGGATATATTGATAGAGGCGTATCCCAAATGTTCACAGGAATAATTGAGGAAATAGGGAAAGTGAAGCGAGTTTCAAGGAAAGGGAATGGGCTACTCTTGGAAGTAGAGGCTCATACCCTCCACCAGGATGTTAGAGCTGGTGATTCCGTTTCGGTCAACGGCGTATGCCTCACGGTTATGGAGAAAAGGAAAGATACCTTGCTTTTCTACGCCTCGCAGGAGAGTTTGCGCAGGACAAATCTTAGTAAATTAAGGGTGGGGGAGGAAGTGAACCTTGAATCTGCCCTCACCTTGAACAAACGGATGGGTGGGCACATAGTGCAAGGGCATATAGATGGGGTTGGGCGTATTCGGAAGATAGTAAGGAGAGGCGAGGAAATGAGGATGGAGATTAGTGTTGACAAGGAGTTGCATCCGTATCTTGTTTCCAAAGGTTCCATTGCGGTGGATGGGATAAGCTTGACGATTGCCAATGTTTCCAAGGACGCATTTGAGGTTGTAATAGTTCCCTACACTTACAATTACACGAATTTGAAGCGGCGTAAGGTGGGAGACATCGTCAATTTGGAAATTGATGTGCTTGCTAAGTATGCTCTTCAGGTGAGGAGCTATGGATGAGGAAGTCATCATATCGGTGGAAAAGGCAATAGAGGAGATAAAAAAGGGGAGGATGCTCATCGTTGTGGATGATGAGCATAGGGAGAACGAGGGGGATTTGGTCGTCGCAGCAGAGAAGGTCACCCCCCAGCATATCGCCTTTATGGCCGCTTATGGTAGGGGGTTGATATGCGTTCCCATAACGGAGGAGAGGGCAAAGGAGCTTGACCTTCCCCTTATGACGGCGGAGAACACGGAGGCGCATCGCACCGCCTTCACGATATCGGTTGATGCTAAGAAGGGAACCACCACAGGCATCTCCGCTCAGGATAGAGCGAAAACGATTAAAGCACTCATTGACCCAGCCACGAAGCCGAGCGATTTAGCCCGCCCCGGACATATCTTCCCCATAATAGCGAGAAAGGGCGGCGTTTTGGTTAGAGCGGGACACACTGAGGCAGCGGTAGACCTCGCTACACTCGCTGGTCTTTATCCTGCGGGAGTAATCTGTGAAATTCTCAACGATGATGGAACTTGTGCTCGCCTCCCTCAATTGATTGAGTTCGCGAAAAAATGGGACCTTCATATCATAACCATCAACAGCTTGATTGAATATCGGAGAAAGAAGGAGAAGTTGGTCTTCCGAGCAGCTGAAACCACGCTGCCCACGAGATTCGGCACCTTCAAAGCAATTGCTTACCAGAGCCTCGTTGATGATAAGCCCTATCTTGCCCTCGTGATGGGGGAAATAAATCCCGATGAACCCACATTAGTAAGGGTTCATTCCTCTTGCACCACCGGGGATGTCTTTCATTCCCTTCGCTGCGATTGCGGAGACCAATTAGAGCGCGCCTTAGAGATGGTAAGCGATGAGGGGAAAGGGGTAATCCTCTACATTCAACAGGAGGGAAGGGGGATAGGATTGGTCAATAAAATCAAAGCTTATGAGCTTCAGGATAAGGGGCTTGACACGGTGGAGGCTAACGAAGCCCTCGGTTTCCCGCCCGACCTGCGAGATTATGGAATAGGGGCACAGATTCTCCTTGATTTAGGATTGAAGAAGATAAGATTAATGACGAACAACCCTAAGAAAATCGTTGGGATATCCGCTTATGGACTTGAAATAGTGGAGAGGGTGCCTCTTAAAATCCCTCCAAGAGAGGAAAACAGGGAGTATTTAAAGGCGAAAGTTGATAAAATGGGGCACCTCTTAGAGGAGGTTGAATAGAAGGAAGATGGGTTTTGCTGATTTAATCCTGATTTATGCACGGGCTTTGGTTTATTTGCTCGTCATTAGCGTCTTGCTTCTCTCCCCAAGGACCGCACCTAACCTATTTGAGCTTTCCCAGCTATCAATTGCGATTCTCGTTTCCACCTTCTATGTTCCTCTGACGGTCTTTCTAAAGAGACGAGGTATAACAAAGGAAAACCCCAAGGTAGACAAGATTCTTTATTTTGTTGATATGGCGCTTCTAAGCTGGGTCGTCGGTGTAACGGGTGGAATTAATAGCCCCATTTATCCCTTCCTCTTTCTCCCTGTTATCTTCATTTCCTTTGACCACGGAACAAAGGATGGGTTGATTTTCTCCCTTTATGCCTCTATTGTAGGTTCACTTTCCCTCTCTATCCCTCCCCCTCCAAAGATTTATTATTTCATAGGCTATATAGCAACCCTTTTCACCATAGCTTTGACAATGGGCTCTCTCGCTGATATAGATAAGTCGGCACAGGAAAAGGAGAAAAATCTCAGCGCACTGCGTTCCTTGATTTTCCGAAACCTTCCATATGAAGAAGTTCTTCCCAAGATACTGGAGATTTTAGCCAGAGCGAGCGAGGCAGATGCGGTCGCCTACCTTCTTTACGATGAGGAAAGCGGAAAGCTTCGCTTCCAATCGATTGTCTATGGACTGAGGGGAGAAGAGGAGAAAAGAAGGCTCTTGGAGAGGGAAATCTCCCTTGAGGAAGGTGGAATCTCCGTGGAGGTTTTCAAGAAAGGGGAGCCTTTGCTTGTGAAAGATGCGAAAAGCCACCCCACGTTCCTCAAAGATATAGTGGAGGAATTTTCGGTAGGCAGCGTGATGAGCTTTCCCATCAAAATTATGGGAGTAAATAGGGGCGTGTTCCACATTATCAGGAGGGAGGGAAGAAAGCCGTTTGGGGAAAGGGATTTCCAAAAGATAAGGGAATTAGCGGGGGAAGCGATGATTGTTTTTGAGATGATGGAGACTGGGAGGGCGCTTGAGAAGAGGAAGGGCTATTTGGAAATCCTTTTAAAGCTAATCTCAAACTTATCTCGGGCGATAAATATTGAGGAGGTAGGAAGGGAATTAACCAATGCATTACGGGAAATTGTTCCTACGCTCAACGATGTTGTTTTAGCTAAATGCACGAGGGAGCAATGTGCCCCCGTTTTTCATTTCAGTGAGGAAGAGGTGAACTTATCCTTATTGGAGAGAGTTTTTATGGAGGTGAAGAAGAGTGGTAGGATAGCTTTCCTTGAGATAGACGATGAGGAAGCCCCCGGAGGAGCTATTGGGATTCCCGTATTAGAGGGAGGGCATTTGACCCACATCCTTGTTCTATTTACCCTTGCCCCTTATCCACCAAATGAGGACACGAGGAACATCCTCACTGCGGCTGGGTTAGAGATTGGAAATATTCTCTCTCGTGTTTATTCAATAGCCGAGCTGGAGAGGTATGCTTTCCACGACCACTTAACGAGACTTTTAAATCGGAGGATGTTTTATCAGAGGATGGGGAGGGAGATAAAGGGGGCGAGGAGATACGGTTACCCAATCTCGCTTGTCCTGATAGATATAGACAATTTTAAAGAATTCAACGACACATATGGTCATCTTGAAGGGGACAGGATACTCGCTGAGTTTGGTAGGTTGTTGAAGCAAGAGATTAGGGCGAGCGACTACGCTGCTCGTCTTGGTGGCGAGGAGTTCGCCGTAGTTCTCCCTCATACTCCCAAGGATGCAGCAGCCGTGATGGCGGAGAGGTTAAGGAAGAAGATAAAGGAAGAGCTTGGCATAAGCGTCAGTATGGGCATCGGAGAATTTCCTACCGATGCCAACACCCTTAGGGCTCTTCTGAGAAAAGCTGATGAGGCCCTTTATGAGGCAAAGAGGAGAGGAAAGGGGAGAATTATCCTTGTTCCCTCTCAGGAAAAATCTTAAGAATGAGCGAAGGAAGGTGATAAAATGCGGACTTATGAAGGAAAGCTCGTAGGTAAAGGGCTAAGATTCGCGATAGTTGTCTCTCGCTTCAACGAGGTTGTCACGAAAAAACTGCTTGAAGGAGCTTTGGATTGTTTGATTCGCCATGATGTGCAGGAGGAGGATATAGATGCTTTTTGGACACCGGGCTCCTTTGAGATACCCGTTACCGCTAAGAAAGTGGCGAGCTCAGGGAAATACGATGCGATAATCTGCCTTGGCTGCCTCATAAGAGGCGATACGCCTCACTTTGATTTCCTTTCCGCCGAGGTTACAAAGGGGGTTGCGCAGGTTGCTTTGGAGTTTTCCCTACCGGTCATTTTCGGGATATTAACCGCTGATACGCTTGAGCAGGCTATTGATAGAAGCGGAGCGAAGCAAGGGAATAAGGGATTTCAAGCAGCGCTTTCAGCGCTGGAGATGGCAAATCTATTTAAGGAGATGAGCAAATGAGGAAATATCTTATCACTTTATCTTACCTTTTAACTTTTCTGGCTGGCTTCCTTGTTTGCTTTTATCTTTACACGAGGATGACGGAGAAGCAGATAGTTAGCGTTTCTCCCACTTCCATCCCGATAAGGGTAAAGGGGGAAAGCCCCTTTATCGCAGCTATTAACAAGGCTGGTCCAGCGGTTGTGAACATAGACACAACATATCAGCCTTCCTCCTCCATCTTTGGTTTCTTCTTGGGGGAGGAGCCAGATATAATTCCACCAGCGGGAAAGGGTTCAGGAGTAATCATACGCCCCGATGGACTTGTTCTAACCAACTACCATGTGATAAGCGGAGCTCGTTCAATAAAGGTAACACTCATTGATGGTCGCCAGTTCAACGCCAGGGTAGTTGGCACAGACCCTCAATCGGATATAGCCCTTTTGAGAATCAAGGGGGATAACTTTCCCTATCTTCAGCTGGGTAGCTCAAGCAATTTGAGAGTAGGGGATTGGGTTATTGCGATTGGGAATCCATTTGGACTTTCCAATACCGCAACAGTGGGAATAGTGAGTGCTATTAGGAAGGGACCTTTCAGAGTCGAGGGGAAAATCCTCGCTGCTAGCACTCTCATTCAAACCGATGCGGCGATAAACAAAGGCAATAGCGGAGGAGCACTTGTCAACTTAGCTGGTGAGTTAGTGGGAATCTGCACTGCCATACTCACTCCTCCTATGGAGGAGGGTAATGTGGGCATTGGTTTCGCTATCGCTATTGACGCCGTAAAGGGGTTGCTACCGGAATTGGAAGAGAAGGGCAGGGTTGCCCACGCTTGGTTAGGTATCCGCTATAGAACCCTTGATAGCTCCACCAAGCTTATGTTGGGGATTCCCGATAGTGTCAGGGGGGCGATAATAGAGAGCGTGATGGAAGGGAGCCCAGCTCAAAGAGCGGGATTGAGACCGGGGGACATAATAGTGGGTATGGATGGGAAGGGAGTGAAGATGGCGGACGATGTTATGGAGGTTATGCTTAAGAAGAAAGTTGGGGACGAGCTTATCTTGAAGGTTTGGAGGGAGGGGAAGGAAATCGCTTTAAGGGCAAAGTTAGGTGAGCAACCGCCTTCATTTTAGGTTTTGTTGGCTTTGTTGAATAATTCCGAAAAAG
>JBMFMH010000080.1:0-8995 GCA_049970775.1 bacterium
TCGTTTTATGTGAACCGAGAACAATTAGAGCTTTAGCTTTACGGGATTTTAAATAAATGCATTTTTAGGATTTATGCCACAAAATCCAAAGTGAAACTTTTTGACCTCTTTATGCAACAAATATATAAAGACAATTTAAGAAAAGAGAGGTGCAATAGAATTTGGAATGGAAGTTCATTATCCTCGGTCTCGTAGGTCTCTTTGGGATTTCTTATTCCCTTATCGCCAGCAAAGGCAAGGAAAAACCCCCTCCCCTCCCTCTTTCTCACTATCTCAAAGCCCTCGCTTTCGCCCTCCCTCTCCTCTTTATCTTCTATCTCTTCCTCAAACCACCCTTCCCGTTTACCCAAAACTCCACTCAAACTGGATATTTTGTGGGAATCCTTCTCGGCGGGCTAGCGGGTTTAGCCTTTCCCTCCTTTCTGCGTCTACCTTCCTCCACAACCCCTTCCCCACGCCTCTTAGCTATCTCTTCCCTCCTCCTCTTCTCCGCTACAATCCTCTATCTTCTTCCCTATGACCTTTCTTTCCTCTCCTTCGGCTTCGCCCTCTCCTTCGCTTTGTTTCTTGCCCTTTGGGCTTCCCTTTTAAATTCCAAATATCAAGACGATATTTTCCTCAGCGCAAACCTCTCACTCATTCTGTTTTTAGCCCTTATCTTCGGGGTATATCACCGTGATATGAGCCAGAAGAAACTTCCCGAGGAAATTTGGTTTCTCCTGCCGCTCTCCTTCTTTGCCATTTCCTTGCTTTCCTTCTTCCTCCCAACAAGTAAATCCTTCCTCTCCTTAATCCAAACATCTCTCTTCTATCTCATATTCACTTTCACCCTGACTTTCTTTTATCTACATTACCTTGTCCCTTTTTATGTAGCAGGGAGCGGTGTGGTGACGGGCGGAATTTTCCTATCCCTTTATTTATCGGAAAAGAGCAAGCGAATGACCTATCTGCCCACCCTTTCCATCCTTCTTCTCCTCGGTCTTCTCGCTTTATCCTTCCGTTTCCTCCGTGCTTACGGCATTTGTCTTTCCGCCCTCTCTCTTTCCCCTTTCCTCCATTTCATCTTCTCTCAGGATGAGGGAACGCTCAAGAGAAACTTCAATCTCTTCCTTTTCCCCATTTCCTCTCTCGCCATATTCCGCCTATCTTATCAATTCTTCTTCTCCCTTAAATATACCTTTCCCCCTTCTACCTTCTCGCCAACCCTCTACGACTTCTATCCCTTGATAGGACTTCTCGCAGGCGCCCTCGTCGTCCTTTTAATCACGAATCAAAAGCAATCACCTTCTTCACACCTCCTCCTCTTCCTTCTATCTATGCTCATCTTCTCCTTTTTAGTTTCTATTTACGGGCTACATACCGCTATCGGTTTCCTCTCCGGCGCCCTGCTCGCCTCCTTCCTCCTTTTCCTCTTCCCTAAAGAATTTGCCCCTTCCACCCTCTCTATCTTCTTCCTTCTAACCGCTCTCCTCCTCATTCCAAAGCTATCCACCTTCTCCGTTCTCAAACGAATCTATAAGTTCTATATAACGCTCGGTGCCATTCCCATTTCCCTTTTTATCATCTATCTTCTATCCCTTCGGAGGGATGGAGAGAAATGAGGAGATTCTCCCTTTTGAGCGTCTCCATTCTCTGGATAGGTGTTCTTTTCGCTCTCTTCCTCAAAATGGATACGCCTTTGGGCTCGGTTGAGGGATTTGTTATAGCGGGAGAGAATGGGAAGCCTATTCCAGAGGCGCGAGTTTCGTTTTATGGTCCCTACGCTGAGGCAGTCAAGCCATACACAACCGAGACGGATGAGAATGGTCATTTCCTCCTGCGTGGTCTTCCCGCTGGCACATATACTCTATCCTGCGAATCCTCAGCCCATTACCTTCCCTACGAGTATGAGAGAACGATACACATTAGGGAGGGCAAGACATCTCGTCTCTTCCTTACCCTTAGCCGGTCGGTGACCAATATATCCGTGTGGACGGATGAGCCGATGTTCTCTCCCAACGAGAAGATAAGGATTTGGGCTCAAGGCTATGCCCCTTCGGAAAAGCTTCGACTTTCCCTCTACCGCTTGCAACTGGAGCAGATTCCTCCTTCCCGGCTTTTTGAGTTAAGCAAATACGCTTATCCTCTACGCCAGCCGGGGATTCCACCCTCTATTGAGGTTCCCAAGAAGCTCGTCCTTCAATGGGAAGAAAAGATAGAGAGGGATGCGGAGGACACTTTTTACTACGGTAAGAAGTTGCCACCCCTTGAAAGCGGTATATACAAGCTGGAAGTTGCCTCCGCTGGGATAAAAGCTTACGCTTTCTTCGGCGTAACATCCTTAGCCCTCTTGCTCAAGCAGGATGGGGAGAAGGCAGTAGTTTGGGCAACCGATTGGCGAAGTGGGAAACCACTTCCAAATGTATCCCTTTTAATAAAAAATCAGGGGAAAATCATCTCCGGCTCAACGAACGAAAAGGGCTTATGGGTAGGGAATATCTTTGGTCCCTGCAAAATTGTGGGCTGGATGGATTCCTCCTATGCCTTTCTTAGCGTTGAGCCTTATGAGGCACCTTCACCAGAAAAAGCAAGCTATAAGATTTACACTTATACGGAGAGACCCATCTATCGTCCGGGACAAACCGTCTTCTTCAAGTGCATCGTTAGGAGATACGAAAAGGAAGAATATAAGGTTCCACCATCCCTGAAGATAGCTGTTGATGTTAAGGACGAGGAAGACAACATCCTTTACTCAACTAACTTAAGGACAAACAGCTTCGGCAGTTGCTCCGGCTCATTTAAAATCCCATCTTCCGCGAGACCAGGGATTTACAACATCTTCGTCTCCGCTCCCGAGGTAAAGGCATACGATGTGAGGTCGTTCAATGTTTCTATTTACCGCAAGCCTGAGTTCGAAGTGGAAGTTAAAACAGGGAAGGCAAGATATAGATTTGGAGAAAGAGCGAGGGTGGAAGTGAGGGCTAAATACCTTTTCGGTGTTCCTGTTCCCTTCGCCACAGTTGAGTTTGAGGTTTATCGCTCGCCTTATTATTCGGGATGGGAATATGGCTGGGAGGAAATGGATAGTTCTGGTGAGCTCGTTACCTCGGGAACAACCCAGACCGATAGCCAAGGGAAAGCGGTCATTCTCATTCCCCTAAAAAAGGAAAAGGGGCTTATTCGTGAGTTCCGCTACTCCGTGGATGTGCGGGTGACGGATGCCAGCGAGAGGACGGTCTCCGCCAGCACGGAATTTAGCGTGGCGAGAAGCGAGTTCTCTTTATATATATCCGCTCCCAAGAGAATCTTGAAGGTGGGCGAACCAATCAATATAACGCTCTCCGCCTCAGCAATTGGGAAGGGAAAAAGGAATATTGATGTCTTTCTCTATAAGCTGATTTGGAGGGGTAAGAAACAGATTAAGGACAAGATTTCCCAATGGACAATCCCGATGAAAAGTAAGGAGAAGAAAAACCTGCCTCTAAGCTTAAGTGAGGAGGGAGAATACGAGCTGGTGGCGAAAATAAAAGGGGAAATCCTTGATGTGTTGCCCCTCACAGCCCTTCCTTCCCTTGAGGAGGGGGTTTATCACCTCCCCTATCCGCTAAAATATCCTCGCTTATACTCTGATAAGAGCATCTATAATAAAGGGGAGGACGCATTTGTGATATTGGACATCCCTTACAAAGCTACCGCACTTCTAACTTACGAGGGGAAGCGTCTGTGGAAATACGAGGTGAGGGAGCTCAAGCGTGGGAGGCATCTCATTAAAATAGCTAATTTAGGGAATATGGGATACAATTTCTCGTTTAGAGTGAGCATAGTGAAAAACAAGAGGCTCGTGGAGGAAAGCCTGAATATCTCTGTAGAGCGACCAATTTTAAAGCTGAAGATGGCGTTGAAGACAGACAGGAACATCTATCAGCCGAGAGAGGGGGTTTTCTGCAAACTGAAGCTTGAGGACAGCAGGGGAAGACCGCTTAAAGGGGAGCTTTCCATAGCGGTGGTTGATGAGGGGATTTTCAAGATACTTGATGAGGACGCCGATGCGGATATAAGGTCCGCTTTCACCCCTTTTGAAGCCCAAGAGGTGGTCACCCGCTGGTCCGCCTGGACGCTTTTCCTCGGTCCAGTGAGCAAGGCTTTCACCTCTAAGGAAGTGCGTCGCCTTTTCTTGGACACCGCCTTCTGGCTTCCCTCGCTCGTAACCGATGATAAAGGTTGTGCCTCCTTCCATTTTAAGCTTCCCGATAATATCACGAGCTGGCGGATAACCGCAGTAGGAAACACCCTGAATAGCATTTTCGGAGCGGGAAAAATCAACATAATCACGAGGAAACCCCTTTTCGTTCGTCTTGGAATGCCCTCTTTCCTTAGGCAAGGAGATGTAACGACAATAGCGGGAATATTGCAAAATCAAACTGAGAAAACACAGGATGTGGGAATGGAATTGAAAGCAAAAGGATTGCAAATCATATCACCTAAAGAAAAAAGGTTAACAGTAGGGGGCAAAAAGGAAGGTAAAGAGGAATGGCAAATAAAGGTGGGGGAGGAGACGTCGGCTACCCTCACTCTCTATGCTCTGGCAAAGAGCGGATTGAAGGATGCTATGCAATTAGACCTTCCTATCCTCCCATTTGGCTTGCCCACTCAATACACGAAAACGAGCTGGCTGGACAGCGATGCCTATGAAATCGTTAATATTGAGAAGGAGGCGATTCCCTCCACCGTGCAACTCAAAATCCATCTCGCCCCTTCCATACTTTCCTCCCTCTATACCTCCCTTGAATACCTCGCTCAATACCCTTACGGATGCACGGAGCAAACCGTCTCCGCCTTCCTACCCGATATAGCGTTATATCGCCTCTTAAAGGAAACCGGAATCAGAAACGAGGAATTAGAAAGAAAACTCCCCGATATGATAATGAAGGGTATCTTCCGCCTCTATTATCTGCGAAACGACGATGGTGCTTGGGGTTGGATGCCCAATAGTGAATCGTTGCCCTGGACAACAGCCTATGCTCTTTGGGGACTTTGGGAGGCGGAAAGGGAGGGCTACCCCGTCAACAAGAATGTCATTGAAACGGGGAGGGATAGGCTCATCCAGCTCATAAACCAGAACCTTAATGAAAAAACACTTCCAGAACTTGGTAAAGGAGAGAAAGAGGAACTGCTTTTCTCCCTCTATATCCTGACGAATCTCGGGGTAAAGGCATCAACTCAATTGGATTATTTCCTGCCCATCCTCCACAAACTCTCCCCGAAATCCCTCGCCCTATTAACCCTTTCCTACCTTAACTTGGGGGATAAGGGAAAGGCACAAACGGTTTTCAAAACCCTTTGGAATAAGCGTGAGGAAAGCGGTGATATCTGCTATTGGAATGATGGATTGTGGACAATTGAGAGCACGGGCTACGCCTTACGAGCCCTTCTCAAGCTTCAACCCGATAATCCCACCGCCTTAAAAGTAGTGAATTACCTATTGAAGAAGAGGAAAGAAGGGGAATGGCTATCCACCAGGGATACCGCCCAGATAATCCTTTCCCTCTTGGAGTTCGTGAAAGTTTGGGAAAATGTTCATCCTAACTTCTCTCTTCTCCTCAAGATTAACGGAAAGCAGGTTAAGGAAATCCATTTCACCTCAAAGGATGTCTTCTCCCCGCCGAAGGAAATCATCCTTCAGATTAAGGATTTGAAGTTCGGTAGAAATGAGATAACCCTATTGAAGAGAGGGAAAGGAAGGCTGTTTTACTCCCTCAAGCTCTCGCAAGTGCTCAAACGAGAGAAGATACGACCGATTAAGGGATTAGCGGGAATAAAAATCAAGCGAGTTTATCTCCCCTTGAGCGTCTCAACGAAGCAGGGACTTGAATGGAAAGCGGGAAGCGCAAGGGAACTGTTCAATAAAGGGAAGCTTTTGGAGGTGAGGGTATTAATAGATGTGCCGAGAAGAGATTTGCCCTCCCAATACTTCATCTTGGAGGAACCTCTCCCCGCTGGCTGCGAGCTGATAGAGGTTGATGAGGAAAGTTTGGGAGGATGGGAATACGAGGAGCTTGAGGATAGGCTGGCTTTCTACATTCCTTACCTGCAAGCGGGAAAGAACGAGCTGAGGTATCGTTTGCGGGCGAACATCGTGGGAGATTACAGGGTAATGCCAACCCTGTTGTATAATATGTATTTCCCCCAGTATAGAAGCATAGGAAACAGCAATGTAATAAGGATAAAATGAAGCTGAAGTTCGTTCCTTGGTTCCTGCTCCTCGTTTTTCTCATTGTAGGCGCTCTTCTTTATCCTAAGGAACATAGGATAGGGAGTTACCTCACCTCTTTAGAGGGGAGAACACCCAACCAAATCCATAACCTCAAGCTCGCTGCTGGGGCGATAAACGGTGTGATAGTGAAGCCGGGGGAAATTTTCTCCTTCAATGAAGTTGTTGGACCTTGGAGCAGGGATAAGGGATATAGGAAAGCCCCCGTTAGCTATACCGGTTTGATGGTGCCCGCCTGGGGAGGAGGGGTTTGCCAGGTATCTTCAACTCTCTATAATGCGGTTCTCCTTGCGGGATTAGAAATAGTGGAAAGAGGTCCTCATTATTGGCAAGCGAACTACATAGCACCGGGAAGAGATGCGGCGGTTGCATATGGACAATTGGATTTGAAGTTCAGAAATAACTATCCCAAACCCATAAGGATAAGGGCTGAAATTAAAGGGAAAAAGCTGTTGGTGGAGATATTAAGCCGGTATCAGCCGGAGTATGAAATTGAGGTGATAACAAGACAGAAGCGGATAGAAGCGCCTCGCTTTGTTATGGAGGGAGAAGAAGGGGTATATCCTCCTGGGAGGGGAGGATATGAGGTGGAGGTTTATCGGGTTTTCTTAAAGGGAGGGGAAGAGATTAAGAGGGAGTTAATCTCCAGCGATGAATACCCACCTCTACCGGTAGTGATAAAGAAGCGGTAACCTCCCTCTTAAATTGCTAAATCTCATCAATAATTGTATAATTTTTATTGAAGGGAGGTTTTTGGAAATGAGAGCAAAAGAAAACATTTTGGATTTAGGTTTAGGACTACTCGCCCACATCGCCCAAAAGTGCAAGGAGCTGAGCGAGCAAGGAAGGGAATTGAGATGCAAGCTTGTTGAGAAATTAAGGGAGAGCAGAACGCAGGGGCGGGAGATAAGGGAGAAAGTGGAGCAGGAACTTGCGGAAAAGAAGCAGAAGCTCTTTAACTTTTTAGGCTTGGTAAGCAAGAAGGACATTGAGGAGCTGAAAGCGAAGCTGGAGGAGATAGAGAAAAAGCTGGGCGGAGAATAGGCTATTGTTTTTACCCCGTCCCCTTCGGAGAATCAGGAATCTGGGAAGGATTGCCAAGATAGGCGAGATAGCGGTTAGGCATGGATTTGGCTATCTCGCCGAGCGGATAGGGGGAAGGCGGTTTCGGGGAAGAGGGGTTGAGGAAAAAACGAGGCTCGCAAGCGAAGGAGCCCGCTTGCGAATGTTCTTGGAGGAGCTGGGCTCCACCTTTGTTAAGCTAGGACAGTTGGCTTCCACGAGAGTTGATATCTTCCCTCCCCCTATCATAAGAGAGCTGAAGAAACTGCAGGATGCCGTTCCTCCTGCCCCTTTCTCCCAGATTAAGGCTGTTATAGAAAGCGAGCTAAGGAAACCGCTAAAGGAGTTATTCAAGGAGTTCAGCGAGGAGCCGCTTGCCTCAGCTTCAATTGCCCAGGTGCACATAGCGAAAACCTTCCGTGATGAGGAGGTAGTGGTAAAGGTCCAGCGTCCGGGCGTGGAGAAAAGGGTTTTGGAGGATTTGGAATTGCTTCTTGATATAACCGCTTTAGCAGAGAAGCGCCTTCCCCAGGCGAGGCTTTACGGCGTCCACGAGATAGCCCAAGAATTGGCTCACGCAATGCGAGACGAACTAAATTTCCTCCTTGAAGCTGAACACGCCGATAGGTTGCGCCAAGCTCTTTCAAACGAACCCAATGTGTATATACCTAAGATATACTGGGAACTTTCAACACCCTATGTCTTGACAATGGAGAGGATAGAAGGAATTAAGATAACGGATTATATCCAAACTCCTGAGGGAAATTCCGCCCGCAAAAAGCTGGCTAAGGAGCTTGCGGAACTTTTTTTCAAGCAGATAGTAGTCTACGGTGTATTCCACGCTGACCCTCACCCGGGAAATATCTTCATATTGCCCGATGGGAAGTTCGCCCTGATGGATTTCGGATTGGTCGGCTTCCTTAATAAGAGTTTGAAAAGCCAACTGCTTCGCCTCTCTCAAGCATTGGCAAATCAAGATGTTGATACGATAGTAGAGCTCCTTTACATAATAGGTATCGTTCCCGATGATGTTGACACCGCTATGCTCAGGGTGGATATTGAAAATCTTTTCTCCCGCTACTCCTATATACCACCAAGCAAGCTTAAGTTCAGCGACCTTTATTATTCCGTAAGCGATATCACGAGGAAATATAGGATAAGAATGCCAAGAAGTTTCTCCCTATTGGGGAAGTGTATGGCGGAGCTTGAAGGTTTGTGCTTAGAGCTAGACCCTGATTTCGACCCTCGCAAAGTGATTGAACCCCTAGCTCGCCGGGTATTCTCTGAGCAGTTTACTCCTCTCAACATTTGGCGGGAAACCGTTCGTCTTTTAAGAGAGAACACCAATCTCTTAATGGAACTTCCAAAGCAGTTCGCTCAGGTTTTGGCTAAAGCTGATAAGGGAACCCTAAAGGTGAGGTTTGAATATGACCGCATAGACCGTCCCCTTTTACGGCTGAACATAATAGCTAATAGGCTTTCCTTCTCAATAATAGTTGCGGCAATCCTCGTCGCTTCCTCCTTGGTTATGCAGACGAATATAGGACCGTTTCTTTGGGGATATCCAATTTTCGGCATAGTGGGTTATATATTGGCGGGAATAATGGGGTTTTGGCTCCTCATCTCCATAATCCGCTCGGGAAGATTGTAAAAAGAGGTTTTGTTGCATAAATCCTATAAAAA
>JBMFMH010000081.1:0-8870 GCA_049970775.1 bacterium
TATTATTTCTTTTAATATGGAGAAATACCTGATACTGCTTTTCATAACTTTGTTCTTATCGGCCAATAACGTAAGCCCCGTATCCTTTCCTACTCTATCGGGGAAAATCCCGATTCTAAAGGAAGTTGATGTTCTCATTTTAGGTGGAAGCCTTTCCGGGGTTTCCGCCGCTCTTTCAGCCAAATCCCTGGCCGCAGATGTCCTGCTTGTGGATGATAAAGGGTTCTTGGGTGAAGCTCTTACCTCTTCCCTTGAGGCTTATAGCTACACCCCTGATGAGGATGAAACGGGAAGGGAGCTTTTTGCTTTTCTTCAAAAGAGAAAAGCAATTAAAGAGGGAATGTTCCAACCCGAGGAACTAAAGATAGCCTTAGAGGAACTTTGTAAGGAAAAGGATATTCCCTTCCTCTACTGGTGCAGACCCGTGGATGTGATAATTGAAAAGGGAAGGATTAAAGGGGTTGTGTTTGTGAGCAAGGGAGGACTTTTCCTCATCAAATGCAAGATTTTGATAGATGCTACCCCCTTCGGGCAAGCAACTGCCCCTTTCCTTCTTTCCCCTTTATCCCTCCCCTACATTGAAAGCATAGGTTTCATAACCTTGAATGAACCTGTTTCTTCCCCGCCCAATTCTCTTCTCCTTTGGAGAAATTCTCCAAATGGAAAAGAGAAACTCTGCCGACTTCTCATCCTGCGAAATGGGTCTCTTTCTCCCTATGAGCTCTCCAACAGGGCGGGAGAGCTGATAGAAACCATAACGAACCTTTATCATCCTCTCGCTACTGCTCCCTTTACCACAATCGCCCCACTTCGCCACCCTCCCACTTATAGCACCCTTTATCTTTCCGATTGTTTTGAAGGAAAAAAAGCAAGAAGTCCGATAGCAAAGGGCAAGGGAATAGTCTTTTTTATGCATTCAAAAAAAGGTGTAATGCAACGGGAAAGTAAGGAAGTAGAGGTAAATAAAGGGTTCTTCATATCCCGTCAAATCAAAAACCTCATTTTCACTTACGGCGATAAACTTCCACTTCAACCAGGAGTTGCTTGGCTGGAGAGTTTGGGGATTTCCCTCAAAGCCGGTAAAATGTTGGGGATTCTCTCGGTCCTTTCTATAAGGAAAGAACTTCCACCAAGCAAGATAAGCACCAAAGATTTGCTAAAGGAGGTGGGGGAGAATTGAAGTTATATCTAATCGTTTTTCTCTTCGTCTTCATCGCTTTTTCCCAACAACTTAAGTTATTGCCAACAACATTTTTTAAAACAAAGGAGGTGGCAGAAGTCCCTTTCAAAATATCCTTTTTTGAAAAAGCAGATGTCGTGGTAGTGGGCGGAGGTCCAGCTGGATGCGGAGCGGCGCTCGCTTCTGCTTCCAAAGGTAGAGATGTAATCTTAATAGAAAGGTTTGATTTTCTCGGTGGAGCTGGCACGGCAATGGGGGTTTCCCTGTTTATGGAACAAAATGTTGTTGGGGGCTTTTACGAGGAGATTAGGGAAAGACTGAAAGAAAAAGGTGGCTTAAAAGGAAATGCCTATGACCCCGATATTATGAAAGCGGTTCTTTATGAAATGTGCAAGGAAAAGGGAGTTAAATTGATATTCAATAGTTGGGCTTTCGGGGTTGTAAAAGAAAGTAAAAGAATTAAAGGAATTCTTATACATATTCCCGGATTAGGAACGGGTATCGTGGAAGGGCAGGTCTTCATAGACGCAACAGGAGACGGGGATATCGCTGCGGCTGCTGGAGCCCCCTTTGAGGTTTCACCTAAAAACAAGATTATGCCACTTACCCTTTGCTACACTCTGTGGTGGCAAAATGGATGGCCACCTCTCTGGCGAAATTATGGGGCTGTTTGGCGGATGGACCCCTATAGGGTTTTCGCTAACCAAACCCGTGTTCTCTCCTATCCCCTTGACCCCTGCCAGCTTACTGAAGCGGAAGTAGAAGGAAGGGAAGAGATGATTTCTCAGGTAAAGGAACTGAAAGAAAAGAGCTATCCTGTTGAACTTCTCATCTCCGCACCTCACATCGGGATAAGGGAATCAAGAAGGATAATCGGAGACTATATCTTAAAGGAAGAAGACCTCCTTGAAGGGAAAATGTTTGAGGACAGGATAGCGCTTTGCAATTATCCCATAGATATTCACTACCAGATAAAAACTTCGGATTTGCAAGCCAAAACGGGTAGATTAGATAAAGTCCCCACATATTCTATTCCCTATAGGTGTTTGCTTCCAAAGGGCTTGGATAATCTTCTGGTTGCTGGTAGATGCATATCCGCAACACAGGAAGCTATGGCTTCCTTCCGCATTCAGCCGACATCCATAGCAATCGGAACCGCAGCAGGGGTAGCCAGTGCAATCGCAGTTGAAAAAGGCATTTCGCCCCGTGATATAGATATCAAGGAGCTCCAAACACGCTTGAGGGAATTGGGACAGATTATTGATAAGCCGGAGGGAAATAATTGAAGTGTCCAGTTTGCGGAAAGGAATGTAGGGAAGAGGACAACTTCTGTTCCAACTGTGGAACGAGACTGAAGGCTTCACCAAAGGGAGGAATTACCCTTGAAAGCCTTGATAGAATGATTGACGATTTCAGAAGAAAATTAGAGGACAATCCAAAGGACCCCAATATTTATTACAACCTCGCCTTAGCCTTCGCTATGAAGGGAGAGGATGAGATAGCGATGACGCAATTGCGCAATGTGTTATCTTTAGACCCTTCCTTTCCCGATGCCCTTTATCTTCTGGGAAAGCTTTGCCTTAAACACAAATTATACGAAGAGGCAAAGGAGAATTTTCGTAAATTACTTGAATTGGAACCAGAAAGGGAAGATGTAAGGAAAATTCTCCTACAACTTGAGAGGTAGAAGCGGGATATGGGTTTCCGCCTTACTCTACGCTCCTTGCTATTGGGTATTTTCTTATCGGCTATAATGGGCTTTCTCTGCCCATTCGTTGAAGTCTTCAACTGGACTTGCGACTATGCAATACCACCTCCACCCATTGGGGTTATGTTCCTCCTTTTCTTAATTCTATTATTTAATGGCTTCCTTAAAAAGTATTTCCCGAAGAAAGCTTTTTCCAGTGGAGAATTGGTTGCGGTTTATGTAATGGCTATGGTATCAGCCCCCTTTTCCTCCTTCGGTTTGGTGCAGTTTCTTATCCCAAGCATAGGTGACCTTAAATACTTCTCTCGTATAGAGCTCCACTGGGACAAATTCCTCCCTTATTTGCCTCGCTATCTCTATCTTCAAGATGAAGAAGCAATAAGGGGTTTCTTTGATGGAGGCACGAAAATCCCCTGGCAAAGTTGGCTTATGCCTCTAATAAATTGGCTCCTTTTCGCCTGCGCCCTCTATTTCCTTTTCTGGTGCATTGCGGTTATCTTTCGCAAACAATGGGTGGAAAACGAAAAGCTCACTTTCCCCCTCGTTATTCTCCCTTTAGAAATGCTTAGAGAACCCGAGGAAGGACACATCTTCAATTCCTTTCTGCGTCATCCCTTAACCCTAACAGGGATGGCGCTTGCTATGCTATCCCAGATTTCCTATGGAATCTATCACATAAAACCCTCCATTCCTCCCTTCGTGCTCCTTCACAACAACCTTATGCGCTTCTTCCCCTACCCTCCTTGGAGCGCTATGCAGTGGTTTGAAATCAGCTTATATCCATCCTTTCTCGGCATAGCGTATCTCGTTTCCTCGGAGATAGCTTTTAGCTGCTGGTTTTTCTATTTAATGGGGAAAATTGAATTGGTCATCGGTTCCGCTTTCGGCTTCAGCGCGGGACGGGAAAGCGGGTTTTGGGCTCGTTTTCCCGGCTTGGAGGAGCAAACGCTCGGTGCTTTCCTCGCCCTTTTCGGCTTAATCTGCTGGTCAGGTAGACACCATATTAAAAGCGTCATTTCGAAGGCTTTAGGGAAAGGAAAAGAGATAGACGATTCCTCCGAGCCGCTTTCTTATAGAGTTGCGTTTTTCGGGGCTTTGATATCCTTTTCTTTCCTTCTCTTTTGGTTGATGCGAGCGGGTCTCTCCCTCTTTTATTCCCTATTCTTCGTTTTCGTTTTCCTCGTCTTCTCCCTCGTTCTATCCCGTATGAGGGCTGAAGGCGGGCTAACCTGGATTCATGTTCCAGACCATCCAAGCAACATAGCTGTTTCAGCCTTGGGGGTGAGTGGGGTCGGAGAGAGGAACCTTACGATTTTATCCGCTTTAAAATTTCTTGAAGTAGATGGAAGAGGATATTTGATGCCTTCCCTTGTTGAGGGGCTAAAATTCGCTGACCCACAGGCTAAGAAGGGTTGGATTTTCAGCCTCGCTATCTGGTTAGCGATTATAGCTTGCATCTTGGTCGCGGTTCCCACAACTCTTCATCTCTATTATCTTCATGGCGCTGGCTCAGCTAAAGCGGATAGATGGAGGGTGGAAAGTGGAGTTTGGGCTTTCAGGGAGCTTGCCTCTTGGCTAAATGTCCCTCCTCAGCCTAACCCACAACGGTTCGCCTATTCCGCAATAGGTTTAATCTTCACGCTCTTTCTCGGCTTTATGCGAATCCGTTTTCCTTGGTGGCCTTTCCATCCCCTCGGCTATGCAGTAAGCAATACAATGAGTATGAATTTCCTCTGGTTTTCCTTCTTTTGGGGGTGGCTTTTTAAAACCACTGCCCTTAAAGTAGGCGGCTTGAAGACCTATAGAAAAGCCCTGCCCTTCTTCCTGGGTTTGATTATGGGGGAAGTTATAGGAAATGGCTTCTGGGCAATTCTGCAGGCGATTTTCGGCTTCCATGGTTTCGCCTACAACCCAGGTACACCTTGATTAGTTATAGAAGGTAGCTCTCCACATCGTTTAGGGATTATAGGACTCTATTTTCTTTGCTATATCTCTTATCCTCTTCCTAATCGGGATATGATAGGGACATCTTTCCTCGCACTTACCGCAGTCTATACATGCAGAGGGCTTAACAGGTAAGTCCTCGTAAAGGGATTTTGCCCATCTCTCGTTTCCATACCAATGGGCAAGGGTATAGCGCCATTTATTCTCTTCCTCACCCCTATCTATTCCGTCCATTACCTGTCTGTCAAATGCGCCCTCAACGAGAAAAACCTTGGGTATATCAATTCCCACTGGGCAGGGAAGACATTTTCCGCATTGCCGGCAAACGAAATTCCCCAGCTCAGGAGCCTTTCTGAACCATTCCTCTTCCTCTTCTTTCGTCAGTGGTCTAAAATTCCTTGCTACTTCAATGTCAAGTTTCGCTTGGGAAATCGTGTTCATTCCCAAAACCGCTACATCGCAATGGGTGAGGGCATAGCGTATAGCCATCCTCGCTGAATTTCTCAAAAGTCCATCTCCCACCGCCTTCATAGCTATGACAGCTATACCCTTTTTCCTTGCATAGGGAATGATTTCTTCATTGATTATAGGATAGTTAAAGCGGTCAAGATAGTTAACCCAAACGAGGATGGAATCAAAATCGTAGAGCTTTATCGCTTTCAGAAGGATATCCGGACGATGTGAGGAAATCCCAATAAAGCGGATTAAACCTTTCTTTTTCAATTCCTCCGCCGCCGCAATCGCCCCATAGGGCTCAAATATGGTGCCGAAATCCTGCCAACTGCTCACCCCATGCAGCTGCAAAAGGTCAACATAATCTGTTTGCAATCTCTTCAAGCTCTGCTCAAAGAGGGCAAGAGTGCCCTTTTTCGTTCTATCGTGTCCCTTTGTTGCGAGGAAAACCTCCTTCCTTCTCGTTTTCATCACTTTTCCTACTTTAACCTCTGCATCTCCATAGGAAGGAGCTACATCCACATAATTCACACCTTCGTCAATCACATAATTCAGCAGGTTAACCGCCTCTTCCTCGCTTCTTTCAATGAGGTGGAAGCATCCTATGCCGATTATGGACGCCTCAACACCCATCTTCCCTAACTTGCGTTTAGGCAGTTCTTTTTTCTCCAGGCTTAGCCCCTGCTCGCTAACGCCAAGCAGGGAAATCGCCCCTACTGCTAATGTTTTCAAAAACTCTCTTCTCGTTTGTCTAACCATAGAGTTCGCCTCCTTTTTACATTTCCAGATTATTGACCACAAGCCGAAAGGAACAGCCAAGAAAATCGGCTGCCCTCCGGCAGAGCAGCATTCTTTGGAGAAATATCTCAAAATACTCCATAATGGAGATTTGATTTGTGTCAATTTCAAGCTCTAATCTCAATTTCTTGGCTTCTTTATCCACATTGAGAAAGGATTTATGCACAGCGAAATTCACCCTATCGTGGATGTCAAAAGTTGAAGGATTGGGATTTCTCACCCTCGTGTAATGAACATCTGACTTATCCGCTAATATTAAGGCTGCGGAGATATTGCTTACAGGATAGCCTGAATTCTCATCATGGTTGCCAATCGCCGACATAATTTCCGCTATATCCTCCAAAGGCATTCCCAAATGGGAGAGAATTTGATAAGCCAACATCGCCCCTGCGATTGTGTGTCCCTCCCTACTCACCACATTTCCGATATCGTGGAGATAACCGCTGATTGCCGCGAGCTCGGCTTCCCTTTCAGTATAGCCGAGACGCAATAGGATATTACGAGCTATGTTGGCTGTAAGGTCGGCATGACGCAATCCATGCTCGGTATATCCCATAGCTTCAAGATTTCTATCAGCAGCGAGGAGGAGAACCTTCACCACTGGATACTCCTTGACATCCTTCAATTTCACCTGTGTCATTCAGCTTCACCTCGGTATTTTTGTAAAAAATCCTCCTTGAATTCCGAAAATCTATCCTCCATTATGGCAAACCTAGCTTGACGCATTATCTCTTGATAAAAATAAAGATTGTGATAAGTAGCTAAGCGAGCAGCAAGAATCTCTTCCGCTTTGTAAAGATGGCGCAGATAAGCACGGGTATAATTCCTGCAAGCCCAACAGCTACAGTTTGGGTCTATGGGAGAGAAATCATCCTTGAATGAGGCGTTTTTGATATTCAACTTGCCCATGCTCGTGTATACACATCCATTTCTACCGAGACGAGTGGGCAAAACACAATCAAACATATCCACCCCACGCTCAATCGCATTCAACAAATCAACGGGGCTTCCTACCCCCATAAGATAACGGGGCTTATCTATGGGAAGAAAAGGTTCAACCCATTCCACCACAGCCCAGAGAAATTCCTCTGGTTCTCCCACGCTTACCCCTCCTATTGCGTAACCATCAAAGTCAAGGGAGGTAATCTCCTCCGCGCATTCCCTCCTCAAATCCTCGTATATTCCACCCTGTATTATCCCAAAAAGAAGTTGGTCTTTTCTTTTATGTTTTTCCCTGCTTCTCCTTGCCCAAAGGATGGTTCTCCTCGTTGCTTCCTCGCTATACGATTTCGTTGCTGGATAAGGTGGACACTCATCCAGCACCATTGCGATGTCTGAGCCGAGTATTTCCTGTATCTCAATCACTTTCTCCGGAGTAAAAAAATGCTCCGAACCATCTATATGGGAACGAAATAGAACTCCTTCGTCGTTTATGTCCCGTAGGTCTATCAGGCTGTAAGACTGGAAACCACCGCTATCAGTAAGTATAGCTCCCCTCCAATTCATAAATTTGTGCAGACCTCCTCCCTTTTCTATCACTTCTAAGCCAGGGCGAAGGTAAAGGTGATAGGTATTCGCTAAGATGAGCCTGTATCCCATTTCCCAAACTTCCTCCGAGCTCATAGCCTTAACTGTTGCCTGGGTTCCTACTGGCATAAAACAAGGGGTGAGAACGCTAATACGATGAGTATGTAATACACCTGCTCTTGCTTTACAATCCTTTGCTTGCTTAATCAGCTTAAAATAAGACATTCCTGTCTTAATAATAAAGGATGGCTTCCCAAATGACAAGGAAGCCATCCTTTAATTTTTAGTTTTTAGAATTAATTTACCTCAAGGTGCGGAAATGTAAAGATGCCCCGTTTGCGGGTCCCACTTGATTTGGGCATCAAGCGCATAATGGAAGAAGGTTGCAGGCACATAGGTGCGGCTATATTTAATAAAGGCCGCTACCTCCATTAGGATTGTTTGGTCGTTTACCTGTGCCTTCCTGCTTCCAATCTTCAAGAGGATATTTTTATCTCCTTTATGCGCCTCCACTTCCCGACTTTCAGCGTGCCATATCACCTGCCCACCTGCTGTCTCAAATACCGCTCTGAAGGGAACGAGGGGAAGATTATTCTTAACAAAGGGATGTGCATCGGGGAAATTCACCTCGTTATCGTTCAATTGAACGGTTATGTTAGGAACAAGTAATTTTTCTCCTTCCCTTATGAGGTCAGGGTTAGCTATATTATTGACGCTGGCAAGGATTTCCCAAGGAATCCCATAAGCCCTCGCTATCTTTATCAAGCACTCGCCCTTTTGTATATTGTGCACCTTAAAGCTGTTCCCTTGTGAAACATTGGAAGACACAACGCTTATGTTTTCCCTTGGTCTGCTCACTACTAACATAGGTCTTTTCCCCTTACTCTCGTGAGATAAGGGGGATTCGCTGGGAAGCATTGCGCCCGCCTTAGCGGAAGTGGGTTTGCTGGAAGAGGGTGCCACGACGAGGGACTTCTCCCCTCCTTTGGTGGATGGTAAGGACCTCGCTTCAACGGATTCCAACGCAGGAGGGGTAGGACTGCCCTTCGCTTCTACCTTAGGAAGAACAGGAGGCAACACTGGGACACTACCGACCTTCTTTTCCCTTGTCCGACTCTCCTTTACAACTTCCTTCGGTGAAACCGCTCCTGAAGGAACCGCTTGTCCCTTCCCAGCTGTGGAAGGAACGGTTTCTTTCCTCGGCAAAGAAAGAGTTATTGTCAGCTTCCCTTCCTCTTTGCTTACCTCCTGAGGTCCTCC
>JBMFMH010000082.1:0-8853 GCA_049970775.1 bacterium
GCTTTTTTGTTATAATATCTAATGGGTCGGGGCGTGGCTCAGAGGTAAGAGCGCCTGGTTCGGGACCAGGAGGTCGGAGGTTCAAATCCTCTCGCCCCGACCAACAAGAAGTAGATTTATCTTGGCGTGGCGGGAAGCGTTCCCAGTGTTCCGCTTGGCGCGGCGATGCGAAAGCGCAGGAACCTGCTGTCTATCGGTTTGGCACCGCTTAAAAGCTCGCAGAGGGTGGTGAAAGTGCCCTCGTTCAAGGGAAGAAGATAGATTTGCAGGGTGAAGGACTGTCCTGGGGCAATTGCCGTGGGTAGCCAGAAGTAGAAGGAATCACCTCTAACATCCGTGTAAACCATCGGCGCCGTGCTCTGCAAGCTGAAGTTGGTGAAGAAAGCATAAGGGAAACGGAGGGCGAGATTCTCCAGCGGCTGCTTTCCCGTGTTATTGAGCTGGACATTAAGAAGGAAATAGGAACCACGAAAAAGCTGTTGTGGGAATGTTATGTTGAGCTCCCATTCCCTTGTGGGTCCTCCTCTCAAGAAGAGACCCCAGATAAGGAGGAGTAAAACAGCGGTCGCTGCTGCGCTTATCCCCAAGGTGCGCGCTACCTTTCTCCTCAAGCGCTCCTCACCCACTATTAAGCGGGAGCGGAAGAGGTCGCAGGAAGAGGGTATCGTATCAGGGTCGGTGATGACCTGTATTTCCATCTGCAGGGGATGCATACATTCTGCTGTTTTCGGATTAAAGAAACGGCAATAGCGACAGCATACAAGGTTCGTCCCGCACTTAGAGCATAGAGGGAAAGGAGGAACACCCTCTGCATTGAGTGTACCGCAGTTTGGGCACTTATACATCCTTGGCATAATCATTTCACCCCATAAAGTAGTATATAACAATTTCGGTTAATTTGCAATAAATTTCCCAAAGGGTTATAATAGTAAATTAGAGCAAGAGTGGGAAAATTCCCCACTCTTCTTATTTAAAGAGGAAAAACTATGCAAGTTGAGGAATTGCTTAGAGCGGTTCGTGAATTAGAGAAGGAAAGGAACCTCCCTCGGGAGGTGCTTGTGGATATTATAAGGCAAGCTATAATTCGTGCCTACCACAAGCACTGTGGAGAGGAGAAAAACCTTTGTGTTGATATTGATTTCGCATCGGCGAGGGTAAAAATATACGCCCATAAAATCGTGGTTGAAAAGGTAAAGGACCCCTCGCTGGAGATATCCCTTACTGAGGCGAGGAAGGTAAAGCCTAATGCAAGGTTAGGGGAAGTGATAGAAATAGAGGTTACCCCGAAGGAATTCGGCAGGATTGCTGCCCAGACGGCTAAAAATGTTCTCCTTCAGAGGATAAGGGAAGTGGAAAACCGCCTAGTTAGGGAGGAATGTTCTCGCTACCTAGGGAAGGTAACAACCGGCATCGTTTTGAGGAAGGATGGCAAGGTCGTCTATATGAAGGTAGGCAGAGCGGAGGCAATCCTTCCTCCAGCTGAACAGGTCCCTCGTGAGCATTATCATCCGAACGATAGGTTCAAGGTATATGTTCTCAAGGTTGAGGAAACCCCAAGAGTGCCGAGGCTGATAGTCTCTCGTTCCCACCCCAATCTCGTTAAAGGTTTATTTGAGATAGAGGTGCCAGAGATAACGAGTGGAATAGTTGAGATTAAGGGAATAGCAAGGGAGCCTGGCTCCCGAACGAAGCTTGCTATTTATTCGCATAACCCTAGGGTAGACCCCTTGGGAACCTGCGTTGGACCGAGGGGGGCAAGGGTTCAATCCGTGGTGAATGAGTTGAGGGGTGAGAAGATAGATTTGGTTCGCTGGAGTCCCGATATGAGGGAATATATAGCGAATGCTCTCAGTCCAGCGAAGGTCAAGGAGGTTTATCTATATGAGGAGGAGAAAAGAGCGCTTGTCATCGTTCCCGAGGAGCAGCTCTCCTTGGCGATTGGGAAGGAAGGTCAGAATGTGCGTTTAGCGGTGAAATTAATAGGTTGGCACATTGATATAAGGAGCGAGGAGAGGGAGGAGATGGAAAAGTTGGAGATTCAAAGCTCGGAGGTAGGTGAGAATGGAACCGATTAGGACTTGTATAGGCTGTGGAGGAAAATTTCCCAAGTATTCCCTTCTCAGGATTGGGAGGACGAAGGATGGAGAGATAAAAGTAGGTATTAAGGAGGGAAGAGGAGCCTATATTTGTCATCGGGAGCAATGCCTCAGAAAGGCACTAAGAGGGGACAAGTTGGCAAAAGCCCTCAAAGTAAAGGGCGAGTTATCCCCTGCCTTTCTGCAAACGCTCCTTAAAGAGATAGAGGTGATGATGAAATGAGGAAAGAAGTGATAAAGAAGATAGCCGAGGAAATGGGCGTTGATGAGGAGAGCGTCGTTTGGGCAGGTCAGCAGTTATCGCTTTCCCCTGATTCTCTTGGGGAGGATGAAATAGAGCTCATTAAAGAGTTTATTAAGGAAAGAAGTCTTCCAGTAAAACCGAATACAACTGTGAAGGAATTCGGGGAGAAGCTTTCCATTCCACCAACTTCCCTTTTGAACGATTTGCTTCAGGCAGGAATGCCTCTTAATTTAAACCAGGCGATAGATTTGGAGCTCGCAAGGCGTATAGCGAGGGAGAAAGGATTCATCGTCGTCTTGGAAAAGGAGGAAAAGGTTGAGGAGAAGGAAGTGGGTCAGCCACGCCCACCTGTGGTCACCGTTCTCGGTCATGTAGACCACGGAAAAACGACCCTATTAGATGCGATAAGGGAAACAAGGGTCGCCGACACGGAGGCGGGAGGAATCACCCAGAAGATTGGTGCCTACCAAGTGGAGATTGACGGCAAAAAGATAACATTCATAGATACGCCTGGACACGAGGCTTTCACAGCTATGAGAGCGAGAGGGGCACAAGTAACAGATATAGCGGTTCTTGTTGTCGCCGCCGACGATGGGGTTATGCCTCAAACTATTGAAGCGATAAACCACGCAAGAGCGGCGAATGTTCCCATTCTCGTTGCTATTAATAAGATAGATAAACCGAATGCCAATGTTGATATAGTGAAAAGGCAGTTGGCGGAGCAGGGGCTTGTTCCGGAGGAATGGGGTGGTGATACGATATGCGTTCCCATTTCCGCGCTTAAAAGGGAGGGAATCAAGGACCTCCTTGAGATGATACTTCTTCTCGCTGAGTTAAGGGAGCTGAGGGCTAATCCGAGGGCAAAAGCTAAGGGAACGGTGATAGAATCCCGTCTTGACCCAGCGAGGGGTCCGATGGCTACCGTGATAGTTCAGGAAGGCACCTTGAGAATCGGAGACCCGATAGTTGTTGGGAGTACTTATGGGAAGGTGAGGGCTATGTTTGATGAGTGGGGGCAGCAGGTGAAGGAGGCACCACCTTCCACACCGGTTGAGATAATGGGGCTAAACGAGGTTCCTGAGGCAGGGGATAAGTTGGAGGTTGTTGGTTCAGAAAGAGAAGCAAAAGAAATAGCCGAGCGGAGGTTGGAGGAAAAGAAAGAAGCAGCGACCCCTTCCGTGCGCCGGGTAAGCCTTGATACCCTATATGAAACCCTGCAGAAGGGAGAAGAGAAGGAGCTTAGACTGATAATCAAGGCTAACTCGCAAGGTGCCTTAGAGGCAGTTAAGCAAGCTCTTGACTCCATAAAGCAGGAGGAGGCGAAGATAAACATTATCCATAGCGGGATAGGAAACATCTCCGAGAGCGATGTCCTTCTCGCCTCGGTAGCGAATGCAATCGTGATTGGCTTTGGTTGTAAGGTGGACGGGAAGGCGAAAAAAGCAGCGGAAAGAGAAAAGGTTGATGTGAGAATTTATAAAATAATCTATCAGCTGATAGACGAGGTGCGAGCTGCCCTCATAGGTCTATTGACCCCGGTGGAGCGGGAGGTTACCCTGGGCAAGGCGGAGGTGAGGGCTTTATTCCGTCTTCCTGATGGGAAGGTGGCAGCGGGTTGCTATGTGAGGGAAGGGAAGCTCGTGAGAGGAGAAGGAGTTAGGGTTTGGCGAGATGAGGCGGTAGTGTTTGAAGGAGAGCTATCCTCTTTGAGGCGGTTTAAGAACGATGTCAGGGAGGTCGCCGAGGGCTTTGAGTGTGGGGTTCTTCTTGAGGATTTCAATGATTTTCAAGAAGGCGATATTATAGAGTGCTTTACAAAGCAGAGGGTAGCCCCAAGTATTTAAAATTATTGAGATTGAAGAATGACGATAGGATTATTGAGGATTGAGCTTCTTGTAGTTGATGCTAGCAATTTGAAGGATAAAAGAGGAGTTATGCGGAGCATAATTGATAGCTTGCGACGAAGGTTCAATGTATCTGTTATTGAGGAAGGAAATGCGAAGTGGAAAAGGGCAGTTATCAGCGTTGCTCACCTAGCCACAAGCAGGGGTAGGTGCAGTGGGGTTCTCAACAAGGTAGTTGATTATATAAGGGAAAATCCGAAAGTAGAGATAATCAATTTTTCCATAGAATTGCTTTAGGAGGTCTAATAAGAGATGAAACCGCGTAGACTTTTCCGCCTGAGGGAACTCTTCATTGAGGAGCTAAGCAATGTAATCCACGACAAGGTCAAGGACCCAAGATTGGGGTTTATAACCGTGACCGATGTGGAGATATCCACTGATTTGGAACATGCTAAGGTTTTCGTAAGCGTGCTGGAAGGAGGCGAGGTGGCTAAGAAGACGATAGAGGGCTTGGAAAACGCTGCTGGCTACATAAGGTATGAGTTGAAAAAACGCATAAAAAACCTCCGCACCTTTCCCGCACTTAGCTTCCATCTTGACGAGTCATTGAAAAGAGGCTCCGAGGTGATAGAAGCCCTTAATAAGTTGCAGGAGAATGAGAAATCTTAAGAAAGCACTCACATATATTTTGCAATCGGCGACCGTTTGTATTGCTTGCCACGAAAATCCCGATGGAGATGCTATAGGTAGCCTTGTTGCCCTGGGAATGGGCTTAAGGAAAATGGGCAAGGAAACTTTCCTCCTAAGTCCCGATGGTGTGCCTGAGCATCTCGCTTTCCTAACGGATTCCTTTGAGGTCTCAGTCATTCCTCCAGCGAAGGAGTTTCAGCTCCTCATTTTGGTTGATGCGGATTCCCCAAAGAGATTGGGAAAGATTCAGCCACCAAAACACGAAAGCCTGCTGATAATAGACCATCATCCCCCTTCTCACTCCAATGGCATAAAATTGGTAGAAGAAGATGCCTCATCCACCGCCGAGATAATCTATAAAGTTTTAAGAAAACTGGGGGTGGAGTTTGATAGGCTTATAGTAAATTCCCTTCTCACGGGCATTATCTCCGATACAGGAGGACTGCGCTTCCCTAATACTTCCTCTCAAACCCTTAAAATCGTCTCTCAGCTTATTGATATGGGCGGCGATTTGAGCGATATCTACAGAAGATTATATGAGGAGAAAAGCGAGGGTTACTTGAAAGTGCTCGGTGAGGTTCTTCTCAGAGCCCGCACCACCTACAATGGGAAGGTTCTCTTTTCCTATATTAAATCCGATGACCTCAAGAAATACGGTATAGAGGATAAGGATTTAGAGGGTATAGTTGATTATCTTCGCCTTTTAAAAGGTTGGGAGGTAATTTTTTTGTTGAGGGAGCTGGCGGACGGGGTTAAGGTTAGCATTCGGGCACGCTCTCTTGATGCGGGCAAGTTTGCGGGAATCTTCGGTGGAGGAGGGCATAAAGAGGCGGCGGGATGCAGGCTCCCGCTTCCCTTGGAGGAAGCGGAGAAAAAGCTAAGGGAGGAATTGAGAAAATGGATGGAGTTCTGAATGTTTATAAACATCCCGGACCTACATCCCACGATATCGTGGATATGGCAAGGAAAGCCCTTGATATGAGGAAGATAGGGCACGCTGGAACGCTTGACCCCTTAGCTGAGGGGGTTCTTCTTCTTTGTTTGGGTAAGGGGACTCGCCTCAGCGATTATTTAACGGAGCTCCCAAAGGAATATCTCGCCGAGATTACCTTCGGCATAACTACTTCCACATATGATGCGGAAGGGGAGATAACCTCAAGGAGCGAGAAAGAAGTCTCGGAGGAGGAGGTTCGTGAAGCAGTGAAGGAGTTCGTGGGGGAAATAGAGCAGATACCACCTCCTGCATCCGCTGTTCGCCACAAGGGGAGAAAGCTTTACGAATGGACGAGGGAGGGCGTTTTCATTGAACCCCCACCTCGTAAAGTCATCGTTTATAGCTTTGAGCTGGAAAATTTTGATAGGCAACAGCGGAAGGGAATATTTCGGATAACTTGTTCAAAAGGAACATATATAAGGGCTCTCGCAAGGGACATCGGTGAGAAATTGGGGTGTGGTGCTTTCTTATCCCATTTGGTGAGAACTCGGGTAGGACCTTTTAAGGCGGAAGAGGCGTTTCCCGCAAAAGAACTGAAAAAAGAAAACAGGGCTCTCATAGAAGAGAAGATTGTCCCTCTCGTTGATGCGCTTCCCCATTTTCCTCTCTTTCAAGTAGACCATAAATTGGCGCTTCGCATAGCCTCTGGAGCGGTTCTACCTGTGAGAAGTTATCTTTTTCCTGTGGATAAATGCGTTAGGGTCGTAAGCGAGAACGGTCAGCTGGTCTCCATTGCAAAGGTTATGGTTAAAGAAGGAAGATTTTATTTAAAACCGGAGAAGGTGTTCGGTTATGAATGGTAGGACGGTGGTTCCAGGCATATTTGATGGCGTTCATTTAGGGCATCAATTTCTGCTAAGGAAAGCGAAGGAAATCGCTGGCGACACCAGCTTGACCGTCCTCACATTTCACCCTCATCCCCATTTTTTACTCTCTAAAGAAGCTGGCGATTTCCTATTAACTACCCCTGAGGAAAAAGAAGAACTGCTTAAATCACAAGGTGTGCAGGAAGTGATAACATTAAATTTCAACGAAGAAATAAGGAATATGACGCCAGAGAGATTTTTTGGGGAGGTGCTTGTGGAAAAGCTGAAGGGGAAAAACATTGTAGTAGGGGAGGATTTCCGCTTTGGTAAGGGGAGGGAAGGCGATGTGGAAAAGCTTATCGGTCTGGGTTATTTGAACGATGTGAAAGTTTTCGTTTATCCCCCTTTTAAATTAGGGAACGAAGTGGTGAAAAGCGAAAAGATAAGGAGATTGCTCAAGGAGGGCGAGGTGAGAAAAGCAAGGGAAATGCTGGGGAGATTTTATTCATTGCGAGGGAAAGTGGTCAAGGGAGAAGGCTTGGGTAGGAAAATAGGCTATCCAACGGCGAACTTAGAGATACCGAAGGAGAAATTGCTTCCCGCAAAAGGGATATATGCTGTTATGGCGAAAATCGGCGGGGAATTTCTCCCCGCTGTATGTTATATCGGGGATAGTCCAACCCTTAAGAAGGGAGCGCTTTCCTGTGAGGTTCATATATTCTGGATGGATAAGGACATATTGGGGAAGGGATTGGAGGTTTGCTTTGTGGAGAAGATAAGGGAGGAGAAAGTGTTTCCTTCAATTGAGGAGCTCGTTCGTCAAATTGAAAAGGATGTAGAGGAAGCAAAGCGCATCCTCTACACGATGGGCGGGATAAAAAGAGAGGTTGGCTAAAGGTTCATCAACAATGCCTCTTTTCTCAACAAAACGATGTATTCCTGTCTCATAGTGAAATCCTTCTCGCCCCTGATATTTGAGGGAGAATTCTCGCTGGGCATTCTCTTGTTGGATATTCTTCTCACAATCGTCATAAGATGTCGGAAGCCCAGGCTTTCAAAGAAATCAGCGGATATCTTATCGGTGGAAAGCTCCTCCTTCTTAACTCTTCTGTTTCCCACCACGAAACAGACATAACCACCCGGTTTCACCGTATCAGCTATAATTTCAATGGAGCGAAAGAGGTCGTAATAGAAGGAAAATACTTCTCTTGCCCTCTTATAATCTCTCTCCTCTATCTTATTTAGAACAGAATAAAGGGTCTCGGAGGGAAGCCCAGGCTCTATTTTCCTTCGCCTACTTCCCAATGATTCCTTATCTACCCTCTCTTCCATCCCCAACCAGTAGAGGGAAAGGCGAGAGAATTGACCGTAGGCTACTGTTGTTTTGGAATCTCCATAAGGAGGAGATGTTATCACGAGGTCTACTGAATTTTTGGGAATTGGTAGGGGCTCCGAGAGGATGTTTCTTGTTTCTATGAGGAGCTTGACTTTTTGGGGAGGGAAATTCCTGTAAAACTCGCTCAACAGCCCGATGTTTTTTAGGCTAATCTGTTTGAAAACGCCGAGGGCATCCTGACGAGTGTCGTTTTTCCTCCTTATGAGCTTGAATTCGTTATAATCGGTCAACGATACCCGCCTCACCGTCTCGGAGAAGACCACTTTGAAGAAATCCCTACAATCCTCTTCAGTAAGCGAGAACACCGCCCTCCTCAGCTTGGAAAGAGAAACTATCGCTTCCTCGGAGAACCAATAATGAATATTGGGGAAATCAACTTCCTCCGCCTCAGCGTTGATATATCCTTTCTCTATGAAGCTAAGAGCTTGAAGAAGTTTTGTGCTTGGGATGGGGGTTGTTCGCACCTTCGCTATGAGCACTGCGAGGGGATTGATATCATAGCCTATAAAGTTTCTTTTCCCTATCAAACACTCCCCCGCAACAACCCCTGAGCCCATAAAGGGGTCAAAAACATTATCACCCTCCTTAGAGAAACTCTCCAGGAGGCGGCGCACCACAGCGAAGTGAAACATAGCGGGATAAGGATGAATGCCGTAGATGCCTGTTCCAGCGGGCGTTGTGCTGTAATCCCAAGAACTATCCCTAACTCTTTTAAAAGGGAGGTCTTCCGCTGAAGGTTGAGATTCTTCTTTGGAAAGGGGAAAAATCCATTGGCTCATAATC
>JBMFMH010000083.1:0-3225 GCA_049970775.1 bacterium
AAATCTTAAAAGAAAGGAGGGATAAGGATGAGACGCTGGGCAGTATATGGAGTTATAATAGTTCTGCTCCTCGCCATCGGGGTTATCGCCATCACCCACTCACTTGCCCAACCAGCTCAACAGCAGGGGCAGCCCCGGATGATGATGCCGATGATAGGTGGAACCGCAATGGCAGCAAACAACGACTATGTCTACCTCGTATGGATGGGCACACTCTATCAATACGATGCCAAAACGCTCAAGCAGGTCAACAAAGTGGAGCTTCCACGCCCCCAGATGCCGCCAATGGGCGGAATGGGTGGTCCACAATTCGGTCCACCCGGACAATAGGCTGGAAGAGGAGCGAAAAATAAGTTAGGTGGGAGGCGCCGTTAGGGCGCCTCCCACCTAAAATTTTGTTTTAATTAACTCTCCTAAAATGAAGATGTCAAACTCAAAAGATGGAGGTCATCCCGCTCGTCTCTCGCTATAAGCCAGCCGTAATCAATCCTTATCACATTATATTTAATCCCTAACCCTAAAGTCGCATTCTTTTGGAGCCAACCAAACCTTGCGGTCACATACTCATTTAGCTTTCTCTCTATCCCACCCCTTATCTGCACCTTATCCGTTGGGGTATTACCCTTCTCCCTCGTGATATTGTAGAAATCTAATGCCACGAGGGTAGCTTGGTCGGGGCGCAGGGCAAAGCCAATGTTAAGGGTTGGTTTAACGGGAAGCAAGGGGTCAGCGTTGCCGGGGAGCTGAAGGGAGGGAGAATTAGCATTGAGGTAGGATACGCCAATCGTTAGCTGGGGAGTTACCTGATTTAGGAAAGCGACATCAATCGCCCAGGCATTATCACCCACTCCGGCAATCTCCGCCCTCTTGCTTCTTAAATTTCCACCAAGATAGAAACCCTCCCCCAACTTCTGGGCAACGCTGTAGATTACATCTGTTTCTTCCTCTTTTGTATCGTCTCTTCTGGCGTTCCAGTAACTTAAAGCACCAGCGAATTCGTTAGGACCATGGGCTGGCGCGATGAAGGAAAGCATATAGACCTTCGCATCCCTTGCTTTAGCAGCAGCGGAGAAGCTCGTCTGTGTCTCAGCTATCGCACCGATTACCGCGGGATTCCACATAGCGGCGCTCACATCATCGGTGAGCGCTGTGGTGGCGCTTCCAATTCCAAGCGCCCTCGCCATACTAACATCAAAATAGATTTTCTGCTGCTGGCTGAAAGCAAAGCCAGCTAGCAAAAATACTACTAACAGCAACGACATCGGCTTTTTCATATATATCATACCCCCTAAAAAGATTTTTTAAAATTTTAATTCCTTGTTTTGCTTAGTCAAGAATTTTTTATTAAAAACCTCCTTGTGATATTTCAAGACCCAATTTTTTATCCCTTTTAGACCAATAAAGGTATACTTCCCTTTCCCCGATCGCTTTTGAAAGAATATATTGCATATCCGAGAAGCTATATGGACCAAGCTTATAAAAATAGGAACGCAATTGTAAACCCCATTGTGAGGAGAAATTATAGGATAAATTACCATAGCTAAATCGGCTATTATCCTCTAATCCGTTGTTTATGTAAAAATAACCCGACCACTTTCCTCTTCTTAATAGAAAATTTAACCCAAGATTCTCGCCACCTTGACTTCCATATCTCGTAGCGTTGAACTTTGAATAAGTGAGGCTTAAATTCCCCCATTCCTTTAACTCTCTTCCAAAATAGGCATTGAATGTATATAGCCCCTTGTCCTCCTTCCCCCATTGATAACCCCCTTCCAAAGACAAATCCAAATGGCTCCTCCCAAGCTTTAAGGAAGGAGAAAGCCATTGCATAAACAATTCCTTACCAAACCAATCCCACTTGTAAATCCTCCCCACTATCCCAATGGATGAGCTTCCCAATTTCGCAGGACGCATTCTGAGGGAAACATCTTGCCCTGTTCTCTCATAAACCAGGTATTTTCTTTGATAAAGATTGTAGATTAGATTAGCTGATGACCAGTCCTTCCTTAGGGAAATCCTATTATACCTATCGCCTCTGGCAAGGTAATCAAGATAGAGATTAGCGGAGAGCTTGCCTGGGAAAAAATGATTGTGCGACCAGGTTGCGCCCCAATCTCCACCCTCCCCTTCCTCCAGAACAATCCCTCCCCTTGCGCTACCGAGCTCGTATTGCTGGTCAAGCGCTAAATTCCACCCTTGCCTTCTGGTGTATACATCAATACCGCTTGCGTTCGCATATCTCAAATGTAAAGCCCCTGTATAATTCTCCTTCAAGGCAAAATAAAAGGGAAAATCAAAAGCCACCCCGCTCGTTCCCCAATTCAACATCTGCTGGGTATAATCCCCATAAGTGGAAAACCTTATCAGCTGATAAGGAAGGGAAAAGACCTTGCTACCACCGACATATGTTGAGGTGCCCTTAAGATATACCTTCTCTCCGGGAAATATCTCCGCTTCTTTTGCGAGAATAACGACACGGGAATCCGAGGGGTCATAGAATTCAAAGGCATATGAGGGGATGTAACCCTCAAAAGGTCGCTCCTCAAGGGAAAAGCCTTTTATCTCAATCGCTCTTACTCCTCCCTCCGCAACAAGCATAATCCCCTCGTTTGAGGTGAAATCCCAAAAAAGCCTATCCCCTCGGATGCTTTTGTAGCCATTGCTAACGATTATCTTACCCAATGCTTTCAATGTAGCTGAATTTGCGTTTATTTGAAAGCTATCCCCTTTAAAAACAAGCCCCCTGTAAACCACATTCACATTTCCCGTTGCATCAAGCACACCACCATCAGCACACCAAGCGAGATAGCTACCCCAAACCTTAACTACTCGCCCTTTCCTTTCGTAAATCAATTCCCTTTCCGAGACGAAGGTCACCCTCGTTTGCACGGTTGAGCCCATACAAGAGATAGTTACAATAGCTGTTCCCTGCTTGGAGCTGGTTATCTCCGCCCTCGCTACCCCACCTTCAGTGTTAACCCAAGGGGTTATCGTGCCGAGGGTTGTTGCGAAATCCACCCTCAAGCTCTGGGAGACAAGCCCCTTCCCTTCCTCCCTTATTTGGGCGGTAATTACAGCCGTTGATGTGCCATCGGCGGGAACAACCTGGGGGTTTACATCCACCTGAATGGTGTAAACTGCTCCTCGTGCGAGGCTTATGAATAGTAGGAGGAAGAAAAAGCAGTATTTTTCCCTTCCCATTTTCGTTTTTAATGATATACTATT
>JBMFMH010000083.1:3325-8698 GCA_049970775.1 bacterium
TTTTAATGATATACTATTATCAGAAAGGAGGCAAGGCTATGATAGAGGAGAAGAAAGAAGTAACCGATGTTTCCCTTTTCGTTCGCACCTCAGGAGAGCAATTGGAGCGCTGGAATAGACAAAGGATAGTTGATGCCCTCGTGAGGGAAGCCCATATGGAGGTTGCCATAGCGCAGCGAATCGCCAAGGAGGTAGAGGAGGAGATTTTCTCCTCCCACATCCAGGTGATCACCACCTCCTTGGTGCGGGAATTAGTCGATGCCAAGCTCATAGAATATGGATTTGAAAACGCTCGGAGGATGCACACACGAATTGGCGTGCCTGTATACGATGTTAAAAACATTATCTTTTACCCAAATAAGGAAAACGCAAACATCCCCCATAATCCCGAGGCAACTAATCTAACCCTTGCGGAGGCAATAAAACGAGAATTCGCCCTTCTTCATGTTTTCTCTCAGGAGATATCGGATGCCCATATAAGCGGAATAATCCATCTCCACGACCTCGGCTTTATAGACCGCCCTTACTGTTCGGGACAATCGCTTGAATATGTTAAGAAGTTCGGTTTAGACCTTCCCAATGCCCTTTCAATCGCCAAACCAGCAAAACACCCCGAGGTTCTCCTTGGGCAATTGATTAAATTCTCCGCTGCCCTTCAGGGACATTTCGCTGGTGCGATAGGCTGGGACGCAGTGAATCTTTTCTTCGCCCCTTATTTAGAGGGGCTTTCTGATAGGGAAATAAAACAGCTTGCCCAAATGCTCGTCTTTGAATTCTCCCAGCAGGCGGTAGCAAGGGGTGGGCAGGCTATATTCAGCGATATCAATCTCTACTGGGAAGTTCCCGAGCATTTCGCCGATGTCCCCGCAATAGGTCCGGGCGGAGAATACACGGGAAAAACTTACAAGGAATACGAAAAAGAAGCCCAAAGATTCATTAAAGCTTTGTTTGAGGTTTATCTTGAGGGCGATGGAACGGGGCGACCCTTCTTCTTCCCTAAACCGCTTGTCCATATGACTGAGAAGTTTTTCCAGACCGAGGGATGGCAGGATTTCCTCCACTTCATCTGCGAGGTAGCGGCGGAAAAGGGAAATACCTATTTCGTATTTGACAGGGGAGGCACAGCGAAGATATCGGAGTGCTGTAGGCTATCCTTCAAATTAGAGGAAGCTGATATGGCGGATGCGGCTCAGCCTTGGAAAATGCGCTACTCAGCGATACAAAATGTCACGATAAATCTTCCTCGCATAGCTTATGAAGCGGAGGGAAGCGATGCCCTCCTCTTCCATCTACTAAGGGAAAGGGTTGAGCTAGCCGTCAAGGCGCATCTACAGAAGCGAAGATTCTTGGAAGAGCTCCTCTCGCTTGGAGCTGAAGGACCACTTGCTCTCCTTGCGATGAGCAGGGATGGTCAACCTTATCTGAGAATGCACAGGGCAACCTATCTCATCGGAATGGTGGGCTTAAATGAAATGGTGCAGGCGCACCTCGGAAAGGAGATGCACGAGTGCAATGATGCCTTGAAATTCGGCTTAAAGGTAATCGCTTTTATGAAGCTTCTCTGTGAGGAATTCTCCCGCAAATACAATATGCGCTTCGTTTTAGAACAAACACCAGCCGAATCCGCTGCTCATAGGCTCGCTAAGTTGGACCTCTCCCACTATCCAGAGAAAGCGGAGAATATAGTAAAGGGCGACCCCGTAAGGGGAGAGATTTATTACACCAACTCAACCTATTTAAATGTCTCTGTTCCAATCAATCCCATTGAGAGGGTGAAGAAAGAGGGACTCTTCCATCCCCTGATAGAAGCGGGGGCTTTAACCCATATTTGGCTGGGAGAAGCTCGTCCAAATGCGGAATCCCTTGCCAACTTCGTGGTGAAAGTGTTCCGCCAAACGGAAAATGCACAAATAGCTTTCTCTCCCGAATTCACCTTCTGCAATAGGTGTAGTAGCCTCTCAAGGGGTATATTAGACGCCTGCCCACGCTGTTCCTCTCAGGATGTGGAGGGAATTACGAGGGTAACGGGATATTTCTCTCGTGTTTCTGGCTGGAATAAGGGGAAGAGAGGAGAACTCAAAGACCGCTTCCGCAGCGGAAATTTCTTTCTTGAAGAGAAAATAAAAACAAAATAAAAAGGAGGTCTTGGAGATGAAAATTGGTGTTCAACTTTACACATTGAGGGATTACACGAAAACCGTTAAGGAAACCGTGGAAACATTGAGGAAAGTGAAGGAAATGGGCTATAATTATGTGCAAGTTTCCGCCCTCGGAGAACCAAAGGATGTCAAGGAATTGAAAAAGCTACTGGACGATAATGGGCTTATCGCTGTTTCAACCCACACTGGATATGAGAGAATCATCAGCTCAATTGATGAGGTCATTGAGGAACACAAGATTCTTGGTTGTGAAGCTATAGTATGCCCTGGCTTACCAATGGAGCTTCATAACAAGGAAGGCTATTTAAAAGTAGCTGAGGAATTTTCAAATTTGATGGAAAAAATCAAGGAAAACGGGCTAATCCTCGCTTATCATAATCACGGAATTGAGTTTGAAAGATACGAGGGGAAAACGGGGCTTGAGATTTTGATGGAGAATTGCCCCTTACTTGAAGCGGAAATTGATACATATTGGGTGCAATATGGTGGTGGAGACCCCGCATATTGGATTGAGAAGTTTAAAAACAGGGTAAGCGAGGTTCACTTCAAGGATATGGGTATTATCCAAAACAGGCAGGTGATGCCGCCAATCGGAGAGGGAAATCTGAACTGGGAAAGGATAATTGAAGCTTGTAGAAAAGCGAATGTTAGGTATTGCCTCGTTGAAATGGACACCCCAACGATTGAGCCCTTTGAGGCATTGAAAATCAGCCTGGTTAATCTCTTGAAATTCGGCTTAGAAGCTTAGAAATAAGCGGTGAATCTTTCTACCTGGAAAATCCTTTTCTTTCCGATTTATTTTTTAATCCTTTTGGGACAAATGGGAATCGCAAACAGCGATAATATTCTCGTTAACGGCGGGTTTGAGTTAACGAGAAACGGGGTGCCTGTGGGTTGGTCAATTCCTCAGGACATTGCCTCCCTTGATTCAACCTCTCCCCATTCGGGAAAGTTCTGCCTGAGATATACCAGAGAGGACAAAAACGACTATCGCCTTGTCAGCCAGCAGATACCTTGTATTCCCGGCAAGCTTTATTCTGCAAAAGTCTGGGTAAAGGGTAAAGATATAAAAGATGGAGACCCTTGGGACCAGGGAGCAGGTTTCTGCATAGAATGGACAGATGAGAACGGCAAATGGCTCGGGGGAGTATACCCTCCCTGTATCAGCGGAACATTTGATTGGCAGGAAATTTCCACCATTGTCCGCATTCCAAAGGAAGCGAAAAGGGTGAACATCGTCCTTTATATTCGCTCTCAAAACACGGGAACCGCTTGGTTTGACGATGTTGAAGTCGTCCCTATCACCCCACCCCTCCTATCCCTTCGGATGTATTCCCCATCTTACAGAGGCATCATCTCAATGCCCACAAAAGGGAAAAACATCAAGGCAAAGCTTATGATTGATAGGGAAGACTATGATTTAGTCGGAAGACCCTTGCTCGTTGATTGCGAGTTGAGCGATGCCAAAGGAAATATCCTTGCTAAACGGGAAGAGATGCTGAAAGGGGAGGAGAACGAAACGCTTCTTTCCTTTCCTCTCCCTGATTTAAACCCTGGAGACTACCGTTTCCTTTGCCATATCCGTTCAAATGAAAAAGAAATAGGGAAGGCGGAAGAGAAGATTAGGGTTATAAAAAAGTTTGATATGAAAGTTTATATAGATGAGAAGCAGAGACTGATAGTTGATGGCAAGCCCTTTTTCCCCATCGGTATTTATCTTGGTCCAACTGAGGATGAACATCTTGAACGCATAGGTAAAGCTGGTTTCAACACAATACTCTGCTATGGATATGGTGTGGGAGATAATCCTGAGGCATATATGGAAAGGGCAAGGAAATACGGACTGAAGGTGATTTATTCCGTTAAGGATTTCTACGAAGGCACCGCCTATTTCCCCAAAATGGGAAAAACAGGATTGGAGTTAGCGAGAGAATACGGGGAAAAACTTCGCGACCATCCCGCTCTCCTCGCCTGGTATATCAACGATGAGCTACCCATCTCTTTCATCCCTCGCCTCACGGAGATGTATAATCTCTTGAAGGACATCGACCCCAACCACCCTCAATTTCAAGTGCTTTGTCAAATCCCCGACCTGGAACTTTATTATAACTGCACCGACATAATAGGGGTAGACCCCTACCCTATTCCCTCTCATCCCATTGATATGGTTTCCCATTGGACCTCCTCAGCTGTTGAGGCGATGGGCAATGCGAAGCCCGTTTGGGTCGTTCCTCAAATCTTTGACTGGTCAGTTTATAATCCAAAGAACGAGCCTAGGGAACCAACTTTCTTAGAGAAGAAAAATATGTTCTATCAGGCGCTTATTCACGGGGCGAAAGGATTAATCGCATATTCATACTTTGACCTCTTAAGAACAACAGGTGGTAAGGAAGCACCGAAGGAATTGTTTGAAAGAAGGTGGAAAGAGGTTTGCGAAATAGTGAGTGAAATAAAAAAGATTGTGCCAGCTATCCTTGAAGGGGAAGATGTGAAGGAATTGAACAATGTTTCGTTAGGGGGAAAATTACATCTGAGAGGGCTTCTTTACAAGAACAAGCTGTATGTACTTTCAGCTAACACATCCAACGAGAAGTTATCAACCAGCCTCTCTTTGCCCTCAAAGGGTTGGAAATCGGCGATTAAAATAGATGGAGGGAAAGCAGTTGTTAAAAACAACGAGCTTTACATAGAATTACCCCCTTTAGGGGCAACAACTTATGTTTTGTCTAAATAAAATATCCCTTGCCCTTTTATTGCCACTGAATAACTCGAATAAAAACATATTTGGTTTTGTTGCATAATTCGAGAAAGAAGGAGAACAGCTTTTATTCCTCCCTATTTACTACCAACAAATAGAGCGATGAAGGAAAAATTTGAATAAATAAAAAGATAGTTTTACAGGATTTTTAAATAAATGTATTTCTATAGGATTTATGTAACAAGACCACATATTTTTTCAATTTCTGTAAACCTTGAATAAATCTTAGTTTACATAAATGGACATTTTCTCCTTTTTCGGAATTATTCAACATAGCCCAAAAGATTAGAATTGTTGAGCAATTCTCGGGATGAATGCTGAGCATTCATCCCGATTAAAAAGTGGCGCAGGATGTTTACTTAATTTTTTCTCATACCAGCAACAAAACCGAGATTTGGAGTTATGTTCCCGAGGGGATAGAGAAAGATATTCGGCTCCAAGTTCAGCTGATAGAGG
>JBMFMH010000084.1:0-8608 GCA_049970775.1 bacterium
CAATTCCCACTCGCAGCGAAGGCTCCGCCTTCGCTCACGAGTCCGACGGGGTATTTTCCCTCATTGCGAGGAGCGGAGAGAAAGCGAAGCGCCGAAGCAATCTCGTTTTTGATTGCGGAGGGCTTCCTTTCGGAAAGCCTCATAACCACGAGGCGGGGCTAAAAGCCCCGCCTTAGGCTGACGGGATGGTCGCCCTTGGTATTGCAAATCTTGAGCAAATAAAACGCCATCCATTTGGTGGATTTATCTTTTTCTATATGATATAATGAAAAAGTATGATACAGATGCACAATGTTTCCTTCGTTTATCCTAACGGCGTTCAGGCTCTTCGCAATATCAATTTGAGGATTGAGAAAGGCGAGTTCGTATTCCTCGTTGGTCCAACGGGAACGGGTAAATCAACCCTTTTGAAGCTCATCTACTGCGCTGAATACCCAACGGAGGGCAAGGTAGTCGTTGCCGGTAGAGACATATCCCGCCTAGCAAGAAGGGAAATCCCCCTTCTAAGACGCAGATTGGGAATCGTATTCCAGGATTTCCGCCTTATCCCCACGAGAACAGTCTGGGAGAACATCGCCTTCGCTCTCCGAGCAATCGGTATGAGCAGAAGAGATATATGCAGGAAGCTTCCCGAGGTGCTTGATATAGTGGGGCTTTCCGATAAAGCTCACGCCTATCCCGCCCAGCTTTCCGCAGGTGAACAGCAGAGAGTAGCAATAGCAAGAGCAATCGTAAACAATCCCCTCATCCTCATAGCGGATGAGCCAACGGGTAATTTGGACCCAGATACCTCCCTTGATATAGTAAATCTCCTCGCCCGCATCAACCTTATGGGAACAACCGTCATCACAGCTACTCACGATAAGTTCATCGTTGATAGTATGAAGAAAAGGGTAATAACACTTGAAAATGGTAGGATAGTAAGCGATAGAGAAAGAGGAGTTTATGAGCATTATGCCTCTGAGTAGCTTGGAATTCATCTTGGAGGAAACCTTCAAGAACATCACCCGCAATTTCGTTATAAGTATGGCTTCCATAAGCACGGTAGCCATTACCCTCCTTGTCGTGGGAGTGATAGGTGTAGCAATGCTCAACCTTGAGTATGCCTCCCAAAACTTGCCGGGTAAGTTGGAGATAGCGGTATTTTTAAAGAAGGACGCAACGCTTCAAGGGGCGCAAAAGCTCGCTGAGGAAGTTAAATCCTGGAACGGTGTGAAGGATGTGCAAATTGTAACGAGAGAGGAAGCTTGGCAGAAACTACAGAAGGAATTAGAAAGGGAGGTAAAACTCTCCGATTTGCCCAATCCCCTTCCTCACTCCTTGCGGATTAAAACTAACGGACCGCAATTCATCATTCCCGTAGCGGATGCTTTGAGGAAGGAGCCGATTGTGGATGAGGTTAGGGAAGGAAGAGAGATAGCGGAGAAACTTCAGAATTTAAATAATACGATTAAATGGGCTGGTCTCATTTTGGGAATCTTCCTTTTAATCGCCTCTTTTCTTATAATAGGAAATGCTGTGAGATTGGCTATTTATGCCCGCAGACAAGAGATAAGGATTATGCAGCTCGTCGGCGCAACAGACCTCTTCATAATGGGACCCTTTGTCCTTGAAGGGACTATATATGGCATCCTGGGTGGGTTGATAGCTTTCCTCCTCCTATCCTTAGCCTATGGCTATCTATACAACCACTTCCCCCTTTCATTCCTCATCCTTCTCCCCTATCAAAGCCTTTTCCTTCCCCTCTTCTTGGGAATCCTTCTTTTAGGAATTGTTATAGGAATGGGGAGCAGTATTTTCTCCGCTCGTTATTTCTTAAGCAGAAGGAGGGAAGAATTTGAATAAGAGATTTTTCTTTTTCCTCCTTTTCTTACTGGCGCTTCCCATCGTTGAAGCGAGCGTTCTTGACGCCTTGAAAGCTAAACTTGCGGAGATAAATAAAAGGATATTCCATATAAGAACCAAATTGAGCAAGACCAAGAAGGAGGAGAAATACGCCTACCAAAAGCTTATTGAAACAAGCAGAAGGCTCAACAGAACGGAAAGGGCTTTGCGGGATAGCGAGGTTAAAATCCAGTATTTACAAAGAAATATAAATTACTTACAAGAGGATATAAGGAAGAAACAGGAACAACTCCAAAGGCATCAGCAGAAGTTGGAGCAAAGATTGGTTGAATATTATAAGCAAGGAGGAAGGGGTGGTTTCCTCGCCATCTTTTTGGGTGTAAGCGATGCCTTCACGATTTTGTCTCGTTCCTATTATATGAAACAGGTTTTAGAGGAGGATAAGGCTCTTTTTGATGAGATAAAAAGGGAGAAGGCGCTTCTTGAACGGCAGAAAACAGCCTTAGAAAGGGAAAAACAGAAAGCCCTCCTTCTCAAACAAGAGCAGGAGGAGAACAAGAGGCAAATCCAGATTGAGAAAGCAAAGAGAAGCGCCATCCTGAAGGAAATAGAAAGCAAGAGGATAGAATACGAGAGAGCTTTAGAGGAATTAGAAAGGAACTCAAAGGAGATAGAACAGATGCTTTTGGCTTTGGAGAAGACCCCAGAGGGGCAGAAGCGCCTTGCCAAACCCTGGAAAGGCGGCTTCATCTATCCCCTCAGAGGAAAGTTGACATCTCGTTTCGGGATGAGAACTCATCCCATTTATCATATAACTAAGATGCACACGGGCATAGACCTTTCCGCTCCTTCGGGAACCCCTATTAAGGCGGCAGCGGGAGGGGAGGTTGTATATGCAGGATGGTGGGGAGGCTATGGCAATGTCGTGATTATAGACCACGGGGGAGGTATTTCCACCCTCTACGCTCACTGCTCCGCCATCTATGTGAGGAAGGGGCAAAAGGTATCACAAGGAGAGGTAATAGCTGCCGTGGGTAGCACTGGACTCTCGACAGGTCCCCATCTCCATTTTGAGGTGAGGAAAAACGGCAAGCCAGTTGACCCACTTGGCTATCTATAGATTTTAGAAAGAGGTGAAAGATATGAAGAATAAGAAGCTTCTCTACGGTTTGTTGGCTTCCCTTCTGCTACTTCTTCTTTTCTCGTCGTTTCTCGCTGGCTTCGTTCTGAGAGGTGCTTTTAAAAGCACGCCTATCTTCCTCGCGCAGGAACCTTCCTCAGATTTCGGCGTCAGCCTCCAACCCATAGAGACACTCTGGAAGGTCCTCCGGCTTATAAAGGACCAATATGTGGAAAAAATAAGCGACGATAAGCAGTTGATTTATGGGGCTATTAGGGGGATGCTGGGCGCTCTCAACGACCCTTATAGCAGATTTCTTGACCCATCTCAAGCGAGGATGCTTCAAGAGGAAAGCAGCGGTGAGTTCTACGGAATCGGTGCTCAGCTCGGTCTGCGCAGAATAGAGGTTAACGGCAAATGGGAGGATAGAGTGACAATCATTGCTCCTCTTCCTAATAGCCCAGCGGAAAGAGCTGGTCTAAAGGCGGGGGATTATATCGTTGCGGTTGATGATAAAGATGTAAAAGGATTGTCCGTTGATGAGGTAGCCTCCCGGATAAGAGGTAAGAAAGGAACATATGTCAAGCTTACCATTGAAAGAAAAGGGCTGAAGGAACATCTCACCTTTACGATTCAAAGGGAGCTGATAAAAGTTGAGCCCGTGGAGAGCAAGATGCTTCCCGAGGGCTATGGTTATATAAAATTGCAATCGTTCAGCGAGAATGCTGGCGAGGAGCTTAAGAAAGCGGTTGAGAAACTTGTCAGGGAAGGAGCAAAGGGGCTGATTTTGGATTTGCGCAACAATCCGGGTGGACTTTTTCAGGAAGCGTTAAAAACAGCAAGCGTCTTCATCAAGGATAGCCCCATAGTTATCGTTCAGGAAAGAGGCGGAAAAAGAACCCCCTTTGACCCTATAAAATCCCTTTATGTGAAGAACTCGCTCCCTCTCATCGTTTTGGTGAACGAGGGAAGCGCTAGCGCCTCGGAGATATTGGCTGGTGCGATTAAGGACCACGAAAGAGGCAAGCTTCTCGGCAGGAGGACATTCGGAAAGGGATTGGTTCAAACGGTCATTCCGCTCGGAGATGGCTCAGCGATTTCCCTAACAACGGCTAAATACCTTACCCCCTCTGGAAAGGATATCAATAAAGAAGGTATTCAGCCCGACATTGCGTTCGGTCCAGATGAGAGCAAATACGAGTTCTCCTGGGATGGGGCGATTCTTCGCTGGGAGCAGAAACATCTACGCATCCTCTACCTTTCCCCCAAATCCCCTCTCTTAAAAGCAGGCTTTCACATTAATGACCAAATCACCCAAGTGGATAATAAAATCGTTAGCGCAAATCCCCTCGTAAACATAACCAATCTCCTATTTGATGAAACTCGCAAAACCGTCCAGCTGAGATGCTTGAGGCAGGGAAAAATCTTCAGTGCCTCCGTTCCAAAAGAGGAAATAGACTTGGTGCTGGAGAAGGCGATAGAGGTCCTCAGGGGAGGTAAATGAAGAAAAAGAAGAGAGGAAAAGCAACCCATTTTACCTTTTTTAAGTTTTTGCTTTTCTGCTTAATTATATTCCTCTTCGCTTTTCCTCTCTATCTTTTCCATAGGACAAATAGCCAAGCTAATAGTCCCTCCCCACATCCCAAACATACTCGCTTCAGGCTGTTCCATCCCCCTAAGCCTCGTAGCGAAGGGAAAACCCCTCCAGTAGAAACGAACGCTCCTCCTGAAATGAACGCTCCTCCTGAAACGAATTTGCCTAAGGAATATCCTCCAACCAAGAGAGAAATACCTGCTCGGGGCTTGCCTCCCATAGGCAAGGTGGCCATCGTCATAGATGATGTTGGATATGATGTTCCTCTACTGCGTGAATTCCTCAAAGTAGATATCCCTCTCACGATTTCCATCCTGCCAAATCTTCCTCATTCAAGGGAATCCGCAGAGATTGCTTCCCAAGCGGGAAGGGAGATCATTCTCCATATGCCGATGCAGCCGGAGAAAAAAATTCCTATGGATTCAACTTTCATCACCACAGACCTCTCTCCCTCGGAGATAGAGGCAAGGATAGAAAAAGCTTTGAGAAGCGTTCCTGGAGCAGTGGGAATGTCCAATCATATGGGCTCGCTTGCCACGCAGAACAGGAATGTTATGAGCGCGGTTATGGCGACGATTAAGAAACACAACTTGTTTTTCCTTGATAGTCTCACTACCCCCAATTCAGTGGCGAGGGAATGCGCCCAATTAGCGAGTGTGCCCTGTTTGGAAAGGGATGTTTTCCTTGACAATCTTGATGACCCGCAATATGTTTTTCGGCAGATTAAAGAGCTCGTTAGGGTGGTGAAGAGGAAGAAGAGGGCGATAGGGATAGGGCATTTGAAGGCAACAACGCTTGAGGGCTTGAGGCTTGCTATTCCTTACCTCGCTGAGGAGAGGATAGAGGTAGTTCCTTTGAGTGAGTTATTGAGGGAGTAAAAGTGAAATTATGTGATAAAAGGGGGGCGGGAGGCTCCGCCTCCCGCCCCCTAAATTCATCTCACGCTAGCCCACATTTCTTCAATAATCGCTCCCATCTCCTATCCACCTCCGCCTGTATCTCATCTATTAAATGCCTGTTCTTCTCCGTGAATAGGTGCCTGAACCTCCTCTGCAATTTCAACCATTCCTCCACCGGCTTCTTCTCCCTCGGACGATATGTCAGCCTATACTCCCCATTCACCACCTCATAAAGCGGCCAAATACAGGTATCCGCCGCCAACCTCGCCAACTCAATCGCCATATCCCCCTCAAATGTCCAACCAAGCCTGCAGGGCTGAAGAACATTTATGAACGATGGTCCATCAACAGCCAAAGCCTTCTGCACCTTCGTTATCAAATCGTTCCAGTGAGCGGGGGTGCTCTGCGCCACATAAGGGATATCGTGTGCTACAACTATCTCCGTCAAATCCTTCCTCCATTGCGTTTTTCCAGGTATGACATTCCCCGCTGGGCTCGTGGTGGTATGAGCATACAGGGGCGTTGCTCCTGAACGCTGAATTCCCGTGTTCATATATGCCTGATTGTCGTAGCAGACATACAATAGCCTATGCCCCCTCTCCAAAGCGCCGGAGAGAGCCTGCAGTCCGATATCATAAGTCCCTCCATCCCCACCGAAAGCTACAAAGCGAATCTCCCTATCTATAACCCCCCTCTTCTTCAACGCCTTATAAGCAGCTTCTACGCCCGATAAGGTTGATGCGGCGTTCTCAAAGGCACAGTGCATCCAAGGGACATTCCAAGCGGTGTAAGGGAAAATCGTTGTCGCCACCTCCATACAACCTGTCGCAACGACAACGACAACGGGCGTGTCGGCTGCCAAAAGAACTTGCCTTGCAATTTGAGGGAAGGCACAACCTGAGCAAGCCCTGTGTCCTGATGTTAAGGGGGAAGGTTTCTTGGCTAAATCTCTTAATCTCGCCATTTTTTTAAACCTCCTTTACTCTCTAACTCCAAGATATCTATAGAAGTCCTCCACCTTTCCTGCCTCAGCGATTGGCAAGAGGTCTCGGAAAACCCTCTTTATATCCTCAACATCAACATCCCTACCGCCAAGACCGTAGATGTAGTTTACGATGGGAGGATGCTGAGGAAGGTCGTAAAGGCAAGAACGAACCTCGTGGAAAACCGGACCACCAACGCCAGACATCCCCTCCGCTCTATCCATCACCGCTATCGCCTTCTTTCCCCCTAGGGCTGACTTTATCTCCTCCCAAGGGAAGGGACGAAAGACCCTTATCTTAAGAAGTCCCGCCTTTATCCCCTCCTCCCTAAGCTCATCAATGGCGTCCTTCGCCGTTCCACAGCTTGAACCCAAAGCAACGATGGCTAACTCAGCATCCTCAAGCCTATATGGCTCTATCGCACCGTATTTCCTACCTGAAATCTTTGCGAAATCCTCAGCTACCTTCAATATCGTGGGCATAGCGGTGCGCATCGCCTCCGCCTGCGACCTCTTATGCTCCATATAATAATCCTGTAAATCTAAAGCCCCCACTGTTATGGGATGGTCAACATCCAGCAACATATAGGGGCTTTTCCTTTCCCCAACGAAGGCTTTAACCACCTCATCGCTGAAGGTCTCAACTACCTCCACACCGTGAGAGATGATGAAACCATCCAAATTGACCATCACGGGCAGGAAGACCTCCTCCGCTATCCTTACCGCTTGAATCACATTATCGTAAACTTCCTGAGCGTTTTCAGACCAAAGCTGAATCCAGCCGGCATCTCTCGCCCCCATAGCGTCGGAGTGGTCTCCGTGGATGTTGATTGGAGCGGAAAGAGCCCTGTTTATGACGGACATAACAATGGGAAGGCGGAGCCCGGAGGCTATATAGAGGACTTCCCACATCAAGGCAAGCCCTTGAGAGGATGTAGCGGTCATCGTCCTCGCTCCCGCAGCAGCTGCACCCACGCAAGCTGACATCGCGGAATGCTCGCTCTCCACCGCTACAAGCTCCGTATCAACCAAGCCATCCGCAACATATTGAGCGAATGTCTGCATCAACTCGGTTTGAGGCGTGATTGGATAGGCTGCCACAACATCGGGATTGATTTGCTTCATCGCATAGGCAGCCGCCTCGTTTCCCGTTAAAGCCATTAACTCCTTCGTCTTCTCAAGCATCTTTATCACCTCAACTCGTCAACCATCTCAATAGCCTTCTCCGGCTTTGCAGGGCACTCCCGAGCGCAAATCCCACAGCCCTTGCAATAATCGTAATTAAAATCCGCCCGCTTGCCATCCTCCGTGATGAGAATGGCATCGTCGGGGCAGTAAATCCAACAGAATAGGCACTGGATGCACCTTTCGGGATGCCAAACTGGCTTCTTTCCCGTCCGCCAAGTGCCGGTTTTGTAAGCCTTAGAAGTCCCTCCCTCGGGGATTATCCCACCGATTGGGAGCTCCTTCCAGCCGTGTAATCTATCGGTCAGCTTCATTCGCTTTTCACCTCCTGATATGCTCTTTGATAAAGTTTTAAGTTGCCTTCTATTACCTCGGGTCGGTGGGCGAACTTCCGCTCCAGTTCCCTCCTGATGTGTTTGAGGAACTCCTCCAATTTAGCCAACCCCGTCACCCTTATCAATGCACCGAGCATCGGGACGCTTGCCAAATCCCTCTTCAGCTCCTCCTGAGCGAGTTGTGAGGCATTGAGGGTATAGATTTTCCTCCCCTTGATGTTGTATTTCTCCCTCACCGTTTTCGGGTCTTCCACAGTGTTGACGAGGATGATTCCATCTTCTTTTAAGCCGTCAAGGGTGGAAGGGTCAGCAAGGAGGGAAGGGTCAAGGATGATGACAACATCAGGGTTTTTTATGGAAGTGTGAAGCCTTATCGGCTTGGAGGAAATGCGGTCGTAGGACCGCATAGGTGCGCCCATCCTTTCTGGACCATACTCTGGGAAGGCTTGAACATAAGTGCCTTCTCCCATAAGGGATTCAGCGAGGAGAAGGGCGGCGGTTTTGGCGCCTTGCCCTCCTCTGGCATGCCAGCGTATCTCCAACATATCCTGCATACGGATTCGCCTCCTTATCAAGATGCTATTTTTGAAAACGAAACCCAAAGTCAATTTTAAAGGGGAAATATAAAAAGGTCAATTTAAAAATGAA
>JBMFMH010000085.1:0-8507 GCA_049970775.1 bacterium
ATGGACAGTGAATCGGGGATTCCATTAGAATGTAAATGGTGAAACTATTGATGCGCCTTATATACAATATGGGATTTATTCTTTCATCTGCCTTAATTCCTTCTATAGCTTACGCCACTGTTTTCCTTGGCTGGGGATGGCATGGAGGTTATTATCTCACGGATGAACGAGGAACGCAAAATGCCTTAGATTCCCTCTTCAAAGTGCTGGAGAAAAATAAAGATTTAAAGGCTATCTTGGAGCTTGAGCCATATACGATAGAGAGAATGCTGGTGGGGGAGAAATTCCCTCTTGAGAAAAAGGGAAGGGAGAAAAAGCGGGTCGCTGATTGGAGCTGGGGTGGTCCGGGAGAATGGAAGGCGGATTTCGGCAAGGAGTTCGCTCACAAGGGCGATGTTGGCGTTCGCCTCGAGCTGATAGAAGGCGATTATGTCCAGATAATTCAACCCAAATCAGCGATAAATCTTCGTGGTAGAACTCTCATCTTTAGTGGGTGGATAAGAGCGCAAGCGGGAGCTGGCGCTCACCTCTACATTGATGCCTGGGATGCATCAGCCTTCATCCCCAACTCCGCAAGAGCCACAGAACGAATTCCACCCGATGGCAAGTGGCATTATGTTGAGATAGAATATACCGTTCCCTTAGATGCCGTTACTATCTTCCCTCAAGCTAAAATAGATTCCCAGCCGGGAATAGCGGATTTTGATGACCTATCATTAAGGGATAAGGAAACTGGTGAGGAGATTCTCTCAAATGGTGATTTTGAAAAGGTCTTCACCCCCAGCTTGAAGGACGAGGAAAGATTGAAGAGGCTGCGGGATTTCGTTAAGGAAGGGCGAATTGAGATAGTGGGAGGTGCTTATACTCAGCCCATTATGTACACGATAGGAGAAGAGGCGGTAATCCGGCAGTTTCTCCTCGGTTGTGAAGCGGTGGAAAGAGCCCTGGGGATTCCCGTGAGAATCTACGCGGCCCAAGAGCCAAATATGATTGGACAGCTTCCGCAAATCCTCAAGAAATTCGGTTTTGATGCAGTTCTTTATCGCACCTCCTGGGGAGCCTTTGGCTTCGTCCCCAGCTACGATTCGGAGGTAGTAGATTGGGTAGGTCCCGATGGAACGAGGATAACTGCTATACCACAGCCTCAACCTCTGAGGGATGGTTGGGGGGCGCCTGCGACACCTACGAGGGATAAGGTGGAGGAGTGCGAAAGAAGAGGGATTAAAAATCCTCTATTCATAGCATTCGGCGATTTCGTTGACACCTGGGTGAATTCGTCTCTTCCCGCTTTTGCTGAGAGTAAATTTGAATATGGCTGGGCGAATATCTGTCAACGCCTTCCCGCTGAGAATGAAAGAGGTAAAAGGTTGATTTTTTCCGGCTGGGTGCGTGCCCGCAAGGGAGATGCCCACCTCTATATAGACGCTCATAATGCAAAAGGAATTGCCGAAGGGGGTATTCAGAGTGTAAATTGCCCTCTTGATAACCAATGGCATTTCCTCTCCCTCAATTTTCTTGTTCCTGAGGATGCGGTTTACATTTTCCCTCAAGGTAGAATAATATCCTCTGGAGAAGGTGATGCGGATTTTGACGCTTTAAGCTTAAAGGATGAGGAAGGGAGGGAGCTTCTGAGCTTCGGTTCCTTTGAGCTGGAAGCCCTCCCTGAGGGTTGGGGCGTAGGAAATAGCAGAGATGTTAGGGTAAGTTGGGAGATATTGAAAGGGGAGGCTAAGGAAGGAGAGAGGTTTTTCCGCCTCGTTATGTATGTTCCTCCTCCTAACTTTAAGACGAGGATTGTTACTTTGAGGGAATACCTCTCGGAGATGGGTGAGCCTAAAAGGGAGTGGGATGATGCTTACCGGGGATTTGAGCACCGTTTCCCCTTTGCTCTTCTTGCTGGACGCCCCCAGAGAGCGGATAGATTGGCTGAAAACGCTATCCTTAAAACGGAGCGTCTCCTCTCCATCGCCTATGCAATTTCATCCAAACCTTTCCCTCAGGAACTCTTGGAAAAGCTGAGCGATGCTTGGCGCCTCGTACTCATCGGTCATCATCACGATGCCTGGGTCTGCGCTCCCGTCATATTCGGCATATGGCAAAGGGGTTTTAAATCCTATGCTGAGCTAACCTATGAGGCTTCAAAGGAAGCAAGGGAAATTTGTCAGGCAATTGAGGATGAGCTTAAAGGAAAGGATTTCAAGAGATTGCTGATTTTCAACCTCACGGGAAAGGAAAGGGAGGAAATCGTCCCCCTACTACTTTCCTTGCCAGCAGGATTGATAAAAAACCCTGTTTTTCAATACGCTGGTAAACCCCTTCCCGCAGATGTTGAGGTCTTATCCCGTTATCCCGATGGCAGCGCAAAAGAAGTAAAGGCTTATCTCCGGGTAAAACTTCCCCCTATGGGGTATATAAAGGTGAATTTGCAGGAGGGGAAAGGAAAAGAAATCGGGGAGAAAGCAAGTGCATCTTTTAAGGGCGATACAGCTGTTCTTTCAAACAAGTTTTTGAGGATTGTTATCTCCAAAGAGGGGGTAATGGCTTATTCACCCTCGGGAGAGATGTTCCTTAGAAGCCCAGCATATCTTGCGGGTCATTTTGCTTCCGGGGATAAGGTAGGGGAAATAGAGCAAGTTAGGGCTTACAATGAAGGACCGCTTGCGTTTGGGGAAGCGAGAGGAAGGATTGAAGGGGTTCCATTTGAGCTTCGCCTCACTCTATCTCCTGTTTCGCCGGTTGTCAAGGTTAACCTAAAATTTGAATTCGGGGAAAATAGCGCTATTGGGGCAGTGGGAGAATATCCATCAAAGCCAGATGTTCCCGATTGGGCGAGGGACGATTTGAAGCTTCGCCTCGTTATGCCTTTAAGTTTTCCCAATCCGAGCTTTTATTCACAGGGTGCTTTTGAATTAAGGGAGCCATACGAAGATTTCTTCCCCATTCTCCGCTATGCGGGAGCTGAAGGGGATGGAAAAGGTGTAGCGATTTACACTGATAGGGCGACGAGCGGAATTTTTGATAAAAATAATTCAACCCTGAGCATCGCTTTAGCGAATGGAGGAAATTTTATCTATGCTCCCGGCAATTTCGTTTCCCTATCAGGAGATGAGGAATACGAGCTCTCGCTCTATTTCTATCAAGGGGAGAGAGAGAAGGCGGGAATTTGCCAATTAGCGGATGAGATAGCCCAGCCAGTCTTCGCTCTTCCAGCGGGGCAGGATTTCAAGAAGGATTATCTTTCCCTTCTTGGAATAGAGCCGGAAAATGCGGTTGTTGTTAGTGCTCTTTATCCGATGGGAAGGGGGTTCCTATTGAGGTTATGGCGTCCATATAAAGGGGAGGCGGAGGTAAGCTTGAGATTCGCAGGTTGTAAGGATTTTTGGCTAACGGATATGCGTGGCAATAGAGAGAAGAAGGTAGGGGAAGGGGAAAGGGCAAGGATAAAGGTTAAGGGAAACGAGATAGTCACGCTATACATAACTCGTTAGGCAGACGGGAGATTTTGTAACACATTTAGGGGAAAGAAGTCTAAATAAAGTGAAGCCTCTCCTCTTCATCACCTCCTTTGCCTCCCGGTGGAAGGGGCGCCCGCCCCAGATGGGGCGGGCGCCCCTCTTTCATCCCAAGTGATATGCCCCTCGTCATATCTACACCCTTCAATAGGAAGCCATCTCTTGGATTATTAGAGATGCTCGCTCTCCCTCGCTTCTCCCAAAACCTTTTCCTCGTAAATCAACCGCCCTTACCCAAACCGATGCCCTATAAGTTGCCCTAGGGAGAACGGGCACATCTTGATATATAACCCGTATGTCCATCCCCATCGCTATGAGTTCTTAGCGCTTGCTTTCCGCTATGTATCTCCGGCAAGCCCCAATCGGGATGATGGATATAGTCCGCTTCCTCCCATATATAGCTTTGGGAAGGGCTCAAGAACAGATAATTCCAACCCGCATTCTTCGCCTTATCTCCCAGCCTACCATAGCTTCCACCGCTTTTTTCCTCAAAGCCGGGATTTTGCAAAAGATTAATGCCCGTCTCCTCTCCAGCTCTTATGCAAACTGGCTTAGCCCCACCTTCCATTTTACCAGGTCCAATTTCAATCGCTTGAATCATTGCCTCCCCACCGTAAGTTCCCCGCAGGCGAACCGCTATAATGCCATTTTTCGCTTGAATATCGTTGAAGATGAGGTCAACCGCCCTCCTTTTGCCTCCCGCCGTTGATAAGACATCAAAGCCCCTGACCATTTCTTTTCCATTTATCTCTATCGTCATCGCTCTTTGAGCATCCGGCAGGTCCCTTGTCTCGGCGAATTTCAAAACAACATAGTAGGAACCAGGACCAACTGTGAAATAAGCGGTTAAATCGTGGGCGTGAACCCCATAGCGATATATCTCAGGGTCGGATGTATTCAGAATGGTGTATGCTCTCGGCTCCGTCCACCAGCAAAGCTTAACCACATCCGCTAAATGCCCTAACCTCACAACGAACTCCGTTGCGGGACGCCAACCGTTTCCCTTGCTATCAACATAATCTTCCCTTTTAGGATAGCCGAAAATCACTCTTTGAGGATATCTCGGACCACCACCTTCTCCGAAGCCACATTCCCCTTTCTCATCTGACCATTGAATTGCTTCCAATTTAATGATGCTTCCCTTAGAGCGTGGGTTGCCTTTTCCCAAGGGAACGATTTTTATCAAATGCTCGCCTTCGGACAACCCGCTTTTGTAATAGAGAACCTGCTTTTCCCTTTTCAGGGGGTTCCAACAATCTATTCCCACCAATTGTTTTTCACCATCAATGTAAATATCCGCCAATCCTCCTTCTGGTCCCACGCTACCGATAATCCTCACCTGATTTCCCTTGAACTTGAACTCAAACGGTAGGCAGTCAATTTGTTGGGACTTTTGGTGGTCATTCCCCAGGATTCTTATCTCCCTCTTCCCATCGTGGCGTATCTCCACTATGAAGTCTCCGCAGGGAAGGGGTTTCACGACATAACCATTACAAGCGAGGTCCTCTCGCTGAAAGAGAGGTTTGCCATCAGCCAATACTTTTTCGGGCTTGAAGGCGAGGCGAAGGACCTCGTTAACGCCCACGGGAGCATCAAATGTCTCGTAATATACATCTCCTACACCATAGATAACATTCCTGATAACCGATGAGGAACGCATTATATGGTTTTCCCTCGCTGGGGCAAACAACTCGGGGAGCCAAGCCATCACAGCGAGACAATGCTTAAGAGCCATCGGATGGGCTATCTTGAACCAATCCCCGGCAACGATTTGTCCTCCATCTATATTATCCTCCACCACTCCCGTCTCGTGGGTGTCATAAGTGGCGAGGATTATCTGGCGCCTTGCCATCTCCCTCGCCCATTCGTCATCAGCAAGCACTCCATATTGGGCATAAACCGTTGCCAACTCCATAGGTCCATACCAAAGGGAACGCCCGCAACACCCACTTGATTCCGGGTAAGCCCAAGCTCCGTGATAAACATCGCCATTTGAAGCGGGGGAAACGCTCGTTCGGTTTAGGAAGAGGGACATTATGTTTCTGCAGTCAACTTTCCAATTAGGGAAGCGTTGAGGATGCTCCATCATATAGCGAACAACGAACTCGGTGACATTCTCCGCCTGCACGGGGTCAGGCCAATCCCAGTAATTTCTTCCCCAGGTATCGTCAATTGTCCAACGAGGCAATAGGACATCCTTTAAATATCTTTCTCCCGCTTCCCTTGCCTCCCTGATGCTTCCGGGCTTGCGACCAGAGTAACCTAGCTTCTCCAATTCATCCAAAAATGTGAGGATAAAGGCTATCCCTCCCGTCTGAATATCCTCCCAAGGGACATCCTCAGGATTGGCATAGCGTCCCCAGGGAGGGATGCCCGGTCTCTTATCCGCTTTCTCCGAGAGAAGGTCGCCCCAATGTTTAGCGATTTCCAGCCACCTCCTATTCCCTATCATCTTATAAGCTTGGAGAAGAGCTATGCCAACCTCAGCGGTGATGTCAAGCTGGATGAAGCCTTTAGGATTTGCTGTTCCATACGGTTTTCCTCTACAGGGAACGGAGATGAGAAATCTCGGCCAGGGATGGTCAGGAGGCGTTAGGCAGTAATCAAGGAGGTAATCAGCGGTCATCCAGATTAAAGGGATGGCTGAGGCGTCCCCGGAGAAGCGATAGTAATCAACGAGAGAAGAGATTATGTATGCTGAGCGTTGCCCGAGGTCGCCGTTTAGCCAATCATCTATGGGAGGTATGGTGATTTCTCCCTCGGGCGAGATAGCCCAACGGCTATTGAAGACGAAGTGGGGAGCTGGAACGACGGATTGAGGTGGAGTTGCCCAAGGGTAGCGTTTTAAAGTTTCAGCGGCGACTCTTACCCGGAAAGCAAGCTGACCATCCTGCCCTTTATACCAGGGAGCGATGACACCATAGCGGTCCTCAACCACTTCGTGAGCGTAATAGCGTTTGCCGATTACCTGCCCTAATGCGGTGGCAAAGAAAAGAGAGAGAAAGAGAAAAGGAAATTTTTCAGCCATTGATAATCACTCCTTTCTTCCCCTATATTCTTTCCCGCAGACCGGACATTTTCCCCTCGGCACAACCCACTTATAATTCGTCCAAGTGCCGCAATCCAACAATATCCCTTTTTCCGCCTCATCCACAGGACAGATTCCATAAATCCTATGAAATCCCTCAAAAAATTGGCAACCGTCGGAGGTGCGGCCACAGACGGTGCATTGAAACTTCGGAACCAGGGGATTTTTCCCCTTCCTGAAATATCCGAGAAATTTAACCTTCCCTCCGCAGGCGATACAAGTTCCACCATCCAGCTGGGAAAAGGCAAGTCTTTCAAATCTCCTCTCTATCTTCCCCTGCCATAATCCTTCCTTAGACCATTCCCCTTCAAATGTTGAGGGATGATAAAGTAGCTTCGGTGGGTCAATGTGCAGTTTTTCCGATAGAATTATCAAGCGAGGCATTGCCCTTTCCGCGAGCATAGATAAAGGAGAAGAGTTTGAAGGAGTCCAGATAAGCGATAAGGCGCCAGCGAGGAGGAAGAAGAGGACCATTCCCAAAAAACCACCGAGGAAATCCGCTAATATGCCTCCTTTTTTCTTAAAGAATGATTTAAAAATGTGATAAGGGAGCTCGGAAAAGAGGAAGGCGAGAAAGAGAAAGAGGATTACGAAGCCGGGGAGGGAGAGGGGATGAAGGGTGAAAATCAAGGTCGTGGAGACAAGGGCGAGGAAGGCGGAAGCAAATTCCAGAAGCATTATCTTTCCTCCTCTCCACCAGCCGAGGAGGAAGCCAACGATAATGAGGAGTAGGAAAAGGAAGTCCGACATTTTTAAAGAGGAACCAAGCGAAGGGCGTTTCGGTAGAGGATTTTATCCAATACTTCTTGTGGAAGGGAAAGAGAGTTCAGGAGTTTGTAAAGGCGGTCATCGAAGAAATCCCTTCCGAAAAGCAATCTGTCTTGGAATTCAACGAGGAAATCCAGCGCGAAATCAAGGTCCCTGTTGAGGGCATTGTAGCCGGAATAACCGGATAAATCGCAATAGAGATTGGAGTATTTCCTCAGCATCTCCGGGAGTTTTCCTCCCTCAACGACTTTCCCCTGAGGATAAATCTCCTTAGCAAAAAGCTCATCCCCAGATATGTGTGCCCAGAAGCCTGGACCATGCCCAATGAAGATTGTCTCCGGGCAGGCTTTCATCGCCCTTTCAAGCGCCTCTATCCCACCTCCATACCACCAACTTGGACGGGGATATTTCCCTCCCGAAGGAAATTCATAATCAAGATGAAGGAGAACGGGAATTCTTTTCTCCCCGCAGAAGCGATACATCCTCAAGGCATCCCAGTTATCATACATCATTCTTAGTTTTAGTTCCCCATAGACTCTTACCCCATAAAGGGAGATAGCGAAGGAGAGGCGGTCTATAGCATCTGGTCTTCTTGGGTCAGGGGCGTAGCCGAGAACGAACTTGTCGGGATACTTCTCCACGAAGGGAATGGCTGAGGAAAGGGGGATGGGACCTTCGGGCGCGCCGGGAAGAAAGCTGAGAAATTCGGGGTTGTATTCATCAGGAGGACATTCCCAGGTGAGAAGCCAGGTCTTGTCTATTTTGTTCTCCTTCATATTTTCAAGCAGTTTTTCCGGGCTGTAGCCATACCAGGCGGGGTGATTATGGATATCAATTATCATCTTAAAATCTCTCCTTCAGAGGATATTATAAATGCTTATTTAAAAACGGTTAAGGGATTCTGAAAAATTTCAGAAAGATATTGGATTCAAATTGAAAAGTTAAGGGTGGATAATCCGATTGTTTTTAACCTTATATGGGAAAGCAGAGGGGAATAATTTGTAATTCGTCATCGCCACGCTTTCCGTAAGGAAAGCCGAAGCAATCACGTATTTTTGCCTTAAAAAGAGATTGCTTCGTCGCTCCGCTTTCGCTTCGCTCCTTCCAATTCCCCTTCCTTGAAGGGGTGCCGAGCGTAG
>JBMFMH010000086.1:0-8468 GCA_049970775.1 bacterium
GATTTCCGCTAAGGCGCGGCTGAATACTGGGAAGAGGGGGCGGGGAGGCTTTGCCTCCCCGCCCCAAAAATTTGAAAAATTTCAAAAATATATTGGAATGGTTAGATAAAGTTAAATTAGAAGTTATAATGTCCCCGCTTAGGACAGGTGCCTTTGAAGAAGGAATTGGCTATAGAACCCTGATTTGAAAGTTTCCTGTTTATCCGGGAAGACCACAAGTCATGAGTTTATAATTAAACATCAAAATGTTATCCTTTTTAAAGAGTCTAATATGTTAGGGATTCTACAAAATTTTGCCTTTTCTCCAATTTAATCTTATAATCATCCTATGAGCCACTCAACAAAGCTCGTATCTTCATTTTTTCTTGTTTTACTGTTTTTATACCTCCCATCCTTTGCAAGTTATGATAAGTTATCCGATTTTTTAAAAACCCAAAAGGAGACAATCCTTATCTCAAAATCTTTTCTCTTAGATAGAAATTTATCCCTCACCAAACCCGTATTAGTAACCCAAAATGGCTGTATTACACAAGGTGGAAGATATAAGCTGGAAATCTCCGCTTCCTTTTCCGCCCCGATAAAACAGGTCTTCAAGGGATTTCTGCCCAACGAGGTTGTCTTTTCGCCCCACAGCGTTAAGGAAGTTTATCCCCAATGGTGGGGAGCGAAGGGAAACGGCATAGAGGACGATTACATCCCCCTTCAATCGGCGATTGATTCCGCTTGCCAAACCATATTTCTTTTAAAGGGACGCTATCGCTTCACAAAGCCATTAAATGTTACAAATAGACCACACGGCTTGAATCTCATAGGTCAAGGGCAAAGTGAAAATGGCTCAATACTCATCGGGGATACAGGTGGAATCGCTGTTGATGCCTCTGGTTCAAGGTATCTTCATTTCGCCAATTTCGCCATTGTAGCGGGGGATGAAAACCCCTCAACGGTCGGTATTCTTTTCTCTCGCACCAAAAAGGTTGGATTCGTTGAGTTCAATAACATTGAGAATGTTAGAGTGCAGATGCGGTCAGATGGCAAGGCGAACAACCGGAATGGGACGGTTGCGATATACAACAACGCAGGTGAATTATGGCGAGCAAGGAACATTTACTTAATAGCTGATAATCCTCTCGTTTTCACTGGCTATAACATCTTCAGAATAGATTCCCCTTTTACAAAGAGGGAGGAGGCTTATGTTTCAATGTCTGAATGCACGGTTGACGGGGCATCAACTCTCCATGCCTTCCTCGGTCCAGCGATTACGGTTGACAACGGGGATACGATAGAAGTTATCAATGCCTATCTCACCCGCTCGGGAGAAGGTGGTTTTCCTTATGCGATAAAAGTTGCGGGTTTCTGGGCACTAAATTTAACCTATACAGGTCATATAGAAGGATTTAGCAGGTTTTTATATACGGATGTTTCAAACCTCGTCGGGTGCTATTTCAGAGCGACGCTCTATCAAAACGGTGAGCCTTTGATATACCTTGAAGGAAACAAGGAGAGACCAAGTCTTTTGAGCTGTGAGATTAATTTGATTCCTGAGCCTACCTCAAAGCCCTCTTGTCTAATATACGGAAAGGGGAAAGTAGCTGTTAATCATAACAGGATATGGGTTTATATGGGGCAGAGCGTGGAGTGCGCTGAGGGGGAATTTCTCGGCAACATCGTTCAAGCCATTGATGAGAAACCAAGCATAAAGGTCAATCAAAACAACTGCTCTTACCTTTTAATATCGCCAAGGGAAAGCAAGTGGATTGGCTCTGCTCAGATGAGCAAGTAAGTTATTGAATAGATTTTACTAATTAGTTATAATTTAATTGATTGAAATTGAAAGAAGCCAAAAAAGAGGGAAAAGGAAAGAAGACATCTGCTTGGCAAGAGTTTGCCCTCTATGGTTCGTTAGGGACAACGATGGTGATTCTCACTATAGGTGGTTATTTTCTCGGCTTCTGGCTGGATAAAAAGCTCAATACTTCCCCCTACTTTTCCCTCATCGGTCTTTTTCTCGGCATATCCGCGGGCTTCTACCAGCTCTACAAGATAGCGAAAAAGTCGGGATGAAAGAAGAAAAAAGATTCTTCCTTTTTTCCTTCCTTTCCCTTCTCATCATACCGACTATTTCCTATCCTTTTGGTCTTTCTATATCCCTGGGCTTCCTCTTCGGAATCGCCTTAGGAATCATAGTCTTTTCTTATTTAAGCTTCCTAGGTAATTCCCTTCTTGCAAAAGGCAAAAAAGCATACCTATGGTTAAGTCTCATTCCTCGCCTTGCTTTCCTATCCCTCATAGCCCTTCTCGTCGGAGCTTACCAAGACCTTCTTTCTCCCTTGACTTTTGCCCTTGGCTTTGCTATTATAATCTTCGTTATGCTCTTCTCTCATTTCTCTGAGGTTTGAGCCCTATGGAAAGGGAACATTCCCTCATCTTCATCCTGCTTAGCAGGTATTTTCATCTGCCTCACTGGGCAGACACCGCGATTATGTCTGGCATAGCTATTTTTCTCATCTTCGCCTTTTGTCTTTTTGCCACTCGCCGTCTTTCCTTATTCTCTCCCTCTCGCCTTCAAGCGGGGTTGGAACTGGGCGTCTCAGCCTTGGAGAACTTCGTTAGGGAAAATTTGAGAAAGGAAGAAGCGCTATACTTTGCCTCTTTCCTTGCTTCTCTCTTCATTTATATCCTCATCCTCAACCTCTTGAGTGTTATCCCCGGCTTCATTCCTCCTACGATGGACCTGAACACAACAATCGCTCTTGCGATAACTGCTTTCCTTGTTGTCCAATACAGTGGGGTGCGCAGGATGGGATTTATAGGTTATCTAAAGCATATCTCGGAATGGGAATTGTTTTCCCACATCCCTTCCTATCTCCTTCCCTTAGCCCTTTTCGGAGCGCTATTCTTTATGGTAATCCATCTAATCGGTGAGTTCGCTAAGCCCTTTTCCCTTTCCATCCGGCTTTTCGCCAATATGTATGGAGAGGAGACAATGGTTCTCACCTTCGTTATTCTCTCACCTATCCTATTTCGTTTTTTAGCAATTCCTCTTCATTTTCCCTTTCTCCTCTTCCATATGTTCATCGGTTTCCTGCAGGCATATATTTTCACGGTTTTAACGACTATTTATATATCAATTGCAACCACAGAAGAGTAAGGAGGTGCAAGTTTCATGGATTATTTTACAGCAATAGCATTGGGAGCAGCTTTTTCCCTTCCGCTCGCTGTTTTAGCAGCAGCTTATGCCCAGGGGAAAGCTATTGAGAGTGCGCTGGAGGCGATAGCTCGCCAGCCTGAGGCAGCCGGCACGATAAGGACAACCCTGATAATCGGTCTTGCCCTTATCGAATCCCTCGTTCTCTATGTTCTGGTCGTGGCTATGGCTTTCATAGTTCCAAAGATGCCGACATTCCAGCAGATGCTACAATATATTAAAAAGTAAGAATGGAGACGCTCGGATTAAACATTCACAACATAATCGTCCAAATATTTGGCTTCATAATCGTATTTCTAATCCTGCGGAAGTTCCTCTTTTTTCCTCTACGTGCGGTTGCTGAGAGCCGTCAGAGGGAAATAATGGCGCAGCTGTCCGCCCTTGAGAGGGAGAAAGCGGAGATTGAGGAGCTTAAGAAGGATTTGGATGCGCGCCTGCAGGGCATTTACGAGGAGAGAAGGGAGATTCTCCAGAAGGAAAGAGAGAGGGCAAGGCAGATGGCACAGGAGATTTTGGAATCAGCGAGAGCGGAGGCGCAGAAAATAAGGGAAAAAGCAAGGTGGGATATGGACTTGGAGAGGGAAAAGATGTTGATAAGTATGAGGGAGATGATAGCCGACCTCGTCATAGTGGCGATGGAGAAAGCCCTTCGTTCCACTTTGGATGAGGCTAAGCAGAGGGAGCTTTTAGCCAAACTTTTGGAGGAGATAGAAATTGAGAGTAGCAAGGAGATACGCCGCGGCATTTCTTGAAACTGCCTCGGAAGAGGATGTAAAGATGTTTCTTGAAGCAGGAGAGAAATTAAAGAAGGGAAGAATTCTCTTCTTCCTTTCCCAACCCTTCTTTGATATTAAGCAGAAGGAGAAATTCATCCAGAGCTTTATCCCTTCAATGAGCGAGAATGTAAAACGCTTCCTTCTGCTCCTATTGAGGAAAAGGAGAATATCTCTTCTTCCCGAGGTCATAGATGAGCTCGTCAGGCTAAAAATGGAAAGGGAAGGGATTTGCGAGGCGCTCGTTTCCACGGTCATTCCCCTTCAGCCAAGCGAAAGGGAACGCCTCCAAAAAATCCTTGAGTGTATGGTGGGCAAGAAGGTGATAATGAAGGAGGAGATAGACCCTTCCCTTATAGGAGGGTTAACGATAGAGGTTGAAGGGAATATGATAGATGCCAGCCTGAAGGGATTTCTCACTCGGCTTCGCGGTAAATTGGTTGAGAGAGGGGAGACGAGATGGGCATAAGACCTGAGGAAGTAACGAATATTTTAAAGGAACTGATAGAGAAAGCGGATGTTGAGAGCGAGATAAGGAATGTAGGCATTGTAACGGAGGTAGGGGATGGGGTAGCGAGGGTTTGGGGGTTGAGCGAGGTAATGAACGGCGAATTAGTGGAGTTTCCCAATGGGGTTTTCGGTTTGGCGCTCTCATTAGAGGAGGATTCTGTGGGATGTGTCCTTCTAGGACCAGATAGAAATGTTAAAGAAGGAGACAGGGCTAAGACCACAGGGAGGGTTGTAGAGGTGCCAGTTGGTGAGGAGCTATTGGGGAGGGTGATAAATCCCTTAGGGCAACCTCTTGATGGAGGTGGACCGATTCCCTTCAAGAAGACCCGTCCGATAGAGGTCCTTGCTCCCAGCGTTGTTGACCGCAAGCCTGTTTGTGAGCCCCTCCAAACTGGTATAAAGGTTATAGATGCCCTTATCCCTATTGGAAGGGGACAAAGAGAACTGATAATAGGCGACCGTCAAACGGGAAAGACAGCTATTTGCATTGATACGATAATCAATCAGAGGGAGGAAGGAGTATATTGCATATATGTAGCAATTGGGCAGAAAGCCTCAACCGTTGCTCAGGTTATCGCTAAGTTGAAGGAATTTGGTGCTATGGATTGGACGATAGTGGTGGTTGCTGAGGCGGATGACCCTGCCCCCCTTCAATACATCGCTCCCTATGCTGGTTGCGCCATAGGTGAGGAATTCCGGGATATGGGAAAGCATGCCTTGGTTATCTACGACGATTTGACGAAACACGCTTGGGCTTATAGGGAGATGTCCCTCCTTCTTCGCAGACCGCCGGGAAGGGAAGCCTATCCAGGCGATATCTTCTATCTTCACTCTCGTCTCCTTGAGCGGGCGGCGAAGCTCTCCGATGAGCTGGGCGGCGGCTCTCTCACCGCTCTTCCAATCGTTGAAACCCAGCTCGGTGATATATCCGCTTACATCCCAACGAACCTCATCTCCATAACGGATGGACAGATTTATCTTGAAAGCGACCTATTTTACGCTGGGATAAGACCAGCTGTAAATGTGGGCTTATCCGTCTCTCGTGTGGGAGGGGCAGCACAGATAAAGGCAATGAAGCAAGTGGCAGGTCAGTTGAGGCTTCAACTCGCCCAATATAGGGAGTTACAAGCTTTCACTCAGTTCTCTGCTGAGCTTGATAAAGCTACCCAACTCCAGTTAGCAAGAGGCGATAAATTAGTCCAGCTCCTCAAGCAACCTCAGTATAAGCCGATGCCCGTTGAGGAACAAGTTATGGTGCTCTATGTGGGAACACGCAATTATCTTGATGACATACCAACGGAGGTTGTTGAACGATTTGCCGAGGAATTCCTATCCTTTATGAGGGAGCGCTATCCCCACATAGGGGCAACGATAAAAAAGGAAAGGGAAATTTCCCCCCAAATAGAAGAGGAACTGAAGAAGGCAATTGAACAATTCAAGGAGGGGTTTCAGGTAGATGGCGGGAAGAAGCCTGCGTGAGTTGAGGAGAAGAATAAAGGCTGTAATGGGGATAGAGAAACTCACGGATGCTATGAAGAAGGTGGCAACAGCTCGTCTCCATCGCTTTCAGCGCCAGCTCTTCTCCTCCCGCCCCTATATGGATGCTCTCTTCTCTATGACGGAGAGCCTTCTTTTCCCTTCCCTTTCGCATCCCTTTTTTGAAGAAAGGGAAGTGAAAAGGGCGGGAATAATAGCTATAACCTCGGAACGAGGGCTTTGTGGAGGTTACAATATGAACATCTTCAGGGCGGTGGAGAATTTAGCTAAGGGATTTCCCGATGTCCTGCTATTCGTTGTAGGAAGGATGGGGCAGAGGCATTTCTCCGTCCTCCCATACAAAATTGAGAAGAACTTTCCTTTCCCTCCTCTTGGCTTTACCTTGCAAGATGTATATCCTGTTTGGGAAGCAAGCTCACGCGCTTTCTTGGAGAAAGAGATTGATACCCTTTACATCGTTTATACCCATTTCCATTCGCCAACCGCTCTTCTTCCCACCACTCGCCGCCTCCTCCCTGTGGAGAGGAAGGCGGAGGAGAGAGAGTTTATTTTTGAGCCCAAGCTTGAGATACTTCTTGACCATCTCCTTTCCCATTATCTTCACCTGCAAATTTATCGTGCTATGTTGGAATCCGCAACAAGCGAACAATCGGCTCGCTACATAGCTATGGATATGGCAACTCAGAACGCCAATCGCCTGCTACATTCCCTTCGTATCCAATATAACAAGGAAAGACAAGCTCAGATTACGAAGGAGATAACGGAGATAGTTGGAGGAGCCGAGGTTCTCAAAGGAGGATGAGGCTATGGCTATAGGGAAAGTTATACAAATATTTGGTCCTGTTTTGGATGTGCGTTTCTCCCCAGAGGAGGTTCCACCGCTCTACAACGCCTTACGAATAAAGGACAGGAAAAACGGGAAAGAAGTCGTTGCTGAGGTTATGCAGGATTTAGGGGATGGGATAGTTAGATGCGTTGCTTTAGGACCCACCGAGGGGTTCTATAGGGGAGCGGAGGCTGAGGATACAGGCGCTCCTGTGATGGTGCCAGTTGGTCCGCAGACCTTGGGAAGGCTTTTCAATGTATTGGGCGAACCAATAGATAAAATGGAGCCTCCTAAGGATGCTCCTCGCATGCCAATCCATAAGGAACCGCCTTCACTCGCCGAGCAATCAACGGAAATCGTTCCCTTTGAGACGGGGATTAAAGTTATAGACCTTCTTTGTCCTTTCCCTAAAGGTGGTAAGATAGGGCTTTTTGGAGGGGCAGGTGTGGGGAAAACGGTCATTTTGATGGAGCTGATACGGAATGTTGCCATTGAGCACGGAGGAGTTGCCCTTTTCGCTGGCGTGGGGGAGAGGACGAGGGAAGGGAATGACCTTTGGCTTGAGATGAAAGAGACGGGCGTTCTTCAGAAGACAACATTGGTCTTTGGACAAATGAACGAGCCTCCTGGGGCTCGTTTTCGTGTTGCCCTTACAGCCTTAACTATGGCGGAATATTTCCGAGACGAAATGGGGCAGGATGTTCTCCTTTTCATAGATAACATCTATCGTTTCATTCAGGCTGGCTCGGAGGTTTCAGCGCTTTTGGGAAGGATTCCCTCAGCAGTTGGCTACCAACCAACCCTTTCCACCGACCTCGCTAAATTGCAGGAAAGGATAACCTCAACGAAAAAGGGCTCAATAACCTCCGTCCAGGCAATATATGTCCCCGCTGATGACCCAACCGACCCGGGACCAGCAACCGCTTTCTCCCATCTTGACGCTTTCGTCTACTTGGATAGACAGCTTGCGGAGATGGGGATTTATCCTGCGGTTGACCCTCTCTCCTCTGCTTCTCGCATTTTGGACCCCAATGTAGTCGGGCAGGAGCACTACGAGACGGCGAGAGGGGTTCAGGCGGTGCTACAGAGATACAAGGAACTTCAAGATATAATCGCTATTTTGGGGATTGAGGAGCTATCGGATGAGGATAAGCTGATAGTGCATAGAGCACGCTGCTTGCAGAGATTCTTATCTCAGCCGTTTTTCGTTGCGGAAGTTTTCACGGGAGTGCCCGGGAAATATATAAAGAGGGAGGACACGGTGCGCGGATTTAAGGAGATATTGGAAGGCAAATGGGACCATCTGCCTGAATCCGCCTTCTATATGGTGGGAACGATAGAGGAGGCGGTGGAGAAGGCAAAGAGTATGGGAGCGATTTGAAATGGCGAGGCAGTTTCAATTGGAGATTCTCAGCCTGAATGAAAGAATTTTTTCAGGGGCGATTTCGTCCCTGGTTATGCCAGCGGAGGAGGGTTATTGGGGGGTATTAGCAGGACATATGCCCAGCATAGCCAAGCTAAAGGAGGGCAAGGTGAGGGCGAGGATAAATGGGGAGGAAAAGGAATGGATTATTAAAGGAGGATATGCTTGGGTGGAGAGGGAAAAAACTGTCCTTCTCGTGGAACTGGGAGGCTAAGCCGAAAAAATAATAAATAT
>JBMFMH010000087.1:0-3343 GCA_049970775.1 bacterium
TAGGCATCGGAGACTTGTCCGAACTTTCCGCTTTCCCAGGGCGCCAACATATTATTGCTATTTAGGAAATTAGCCCAAGCGAAATCAGCCACTTCCCAATCAACGCTTCCACCCCTTCCCGTTATTATCAGACGCTTGTTTCCCGTATCCCCTATTAAGAAGGAATTGGCACCTAACTGTCTAATGAAGCCAGGATAACTCAGCGGTTGTTTCGTCTCCACTCCCTGCTGAGTTTTCCAAATAACGGAATCCAAGGACCAGTGTAGCAACCCGCTTGCCCTTCCCTGAGCGTCAATTTTGCCGAAATCAACCTCCGTCTCAGCCACTCCCTTCCCATCAGCGATTAGGAAGAGAGGCTGTTGAAGAGCAACGAGAGCATTGGAAAAAGTGAGAAGAAGCACCCTATTAGCCCCGCAGATATTCGTGATTATTCCTATGGATTGCGAGGAGAGAATTCCCCCGGGGAATGGCTTTTGGATATAAATTACCGGTGGATTAGGAGGTGGAATTTGCAGAGCTTCCTCATTGAAGGCGAAGGAATTGACGGTCTCGTAAACCGTTCCATCTTGAATATCCAAAACGGGGATTCTATCCCCAATCCTTCCAATTCTTGAATCCGCTTGAAATGCGTATAGCTTGCTCATTCCTCCAACATAAACGACATCGCTAAAAACAACAGGTGAGGAATTGAAGGCAAGAGGCGTTGCACCGTCCAAATCGGACTTGCGGAACCAAACAAGATTTGAGGGAACAACAAAGCAGTTGGGCGCACCCGAGTATCCGTTTACCCAACCCGCGCCTGCTTGAATGGGATAAGTATCGCTAATCAGCCAGTATTCGCTTATCCTATTCCTATTGACATCGCTGTATTCTATACGCAATAGATAAGCAGCTCCTGCATCTTGGGAAATCATCGCTATGTTGCTTTTGAAGGAAAGCTCTCCCGTCTTGGGATTGAAATCATAGCGAGGTGGGAAGGGGGTAGGTGGCAGAACGATATTGACGCCGAGCCTGGTGGCTATTTGCTGGGCACCTGAATCCGAAATATCAACATATCTAGCGAAGGGAAGCGAGCCCTCCAAAATTTGGTTATGGATTTTCGCCCGGAAATTAGGATGAAGCGAGAAAGCAAATATTGCATCGGGAGCAGTTATATACACGAGGTCGTGCTTATAAGAGATAGCGGGAGAGAATTTATTTGAAAGGGTGCGCCCAGTATTGTAGCGCCAGTAGGGGAAAGAGGAACCCCAATAGGTGGAGTAGACCCATCCCTCGCTTGTTGTGAAGATTAACTGGTTATCGGGAGTGAAAACTATGGAGGAATTAGGTATGCCTTGGGTTAACATCTGTCCCCTTGATTCAAACTGCCCAGTTTGGCGATTCCAAACGAGATATTGAATGCTTCCCTGCCCAGATGGGCTTTGTGTTCCGACTGCAATCCTCTCTATGTTAGGGTCATCCGCAGCAGCAACGCTCACAGCGGTTGTAATTGTTGTTACATTGGCGAGTTGCATAGGAACCCCTATGTTGTTTCCCGTGCGAGGGTCAAGGCAATAGACATAATCGCCTGCTACAACGAAAAGGAGTCCTCTTGCTAAAGCGGGCGAACCAGATATGGGGCTCGCCAAGGCTCTTGACCAGATGGGAGTTGGATTATAGGGATTAGCTGGGTAAAGGGGTAGGCAAATCAAACGATTCCCAATCGGCACGAGCACGACCTCAGTCGTTTGCGTCCCATCCCAAATCGTCGTGATGAGGGGAGCTTTAGGACCAACCATAGCGGGAATTCCCGTATTATATTGCCAGAGTAGGTCATAAGGAAGGATTGGGTCAAAAGGATTCTGCACTCCATCGTCGGGATTGCCATCGTTATCAATATCTCTATAGGGGTCAGCATCAAAGGCATAAACAACCCCGCCATCTGAAACCGCTACTACTATTCCGTTCCAAATGACGGGGGAATAGACAGTAAAGCTGTCCTGGGTGAATTGCCATTTCCTATCCAAGGGAGGGTTTATCTCCTCAAAGGAAGTTGCCCCTTGCCTCGTATCCTTACGGAAGGTTGACCAACTATTTGCCCAAAGAATCATATTCCAGACGAACTTTATATCCTCCGAATGGGCATTTTGGATGTTTTCCCCAGCATATGGTCCGCTGTTCTGCCCTGAGGAAGTTGCCCTTCCACCGCAGGGGTCGTTTATATCGCATCCCGTATCGCCTGAGGTTGCTATAATCAATCCTGCACCGAATTGTCCCGCCGCTATGTATGGTTTATCCATTCTACCGCTCGCATAGTTTAAAACAACTGGCTGGAGTGTTCCAGGGTCGTAAACAGAGATATAATAATTTCCCACATTCTTGTCCCCGAGATGGGAGATTTCATCATAAGTAAGCTGGAATGGATAGCTGAGAAGGGGATGGTAAGGGTCAACTACCCTTGCTTGTCCCGCAGGTCCATCGTTTGCGAACTGAAGGGGAGTGATGAAATTGTTATCTGCAATACGGAAACCAGCGCAATCCTCTATCCACAGCCGCCCGCCAGCATCAACGAACCTCCTCAATTTCTCCAAGTCCTGCGGGCTGAAGGTTGTGAAACGATGGTTCGTTATGAACACGAGGTCAAACTGAAGGAGGTCCTCAACGCTCACCTCAGAAAGAAGGACCTCCCAATAACAAGCCATATTCTTGGTTACGGGCTGTCCCACATAATAAGGATTCTGGGGGTCACGCCTATCCCGATAATTCCATCTGTAGGCGATCTCGGGAGAAACGGTTTTGGGGGCAAGGGGATTTATCAGCTCCCAGCCATAGGGCTTTAAGTCCTCCCTCCGGTCCAAAACATAGAAAACATAAGGGTCGCTGTTTTCCGGTGGGCTATTGGGGTCATTTGGGTTGTATTTAGCGGAATCAACGAGTAAATTGCAAACCTTGAATACCCTCTTCGTTGCTGAATAAGTAAATTGTCCTGCAAAGGCAGTTATTAAGAAAAAGGACATAAAAAGGAAAATAGCTATCCTACGCATAATCTATCACCTCATCTCGGGACTTCGCCCGCATAGAAGTAAGAGGGACTAACGGGAAGATAGGGGAGGTTGGGGAGATTTTCTTCCCCAGGGCGAGGTGAATTAATAACGAGGGCGGGGTCCCAGCGGATTACAACGATACCTGGGTCCATCTTGCTTGACCATTCCTCCACATCGTTCGTTCCTGCCGGCCAGTTTTCCGCAATCGCTCCGTTTATCTCCACACGCCAACTCAGCGGAGTGCCAGTTTCTAACTTCCATTCCCCTGGCTGAGGGATGACGAAGAACGGACCATTTTGGGCATAGAGAAGAGCGGAGAT
>JBMFMH010000087.1:3443-4542 GCA_049970775.1 bacterium
GAGCCAATTAAGATTGGGAAGATTGACTATTTCGTAATTGGGGGCAACGGTGCGTGGGGAAAATGTTCCAGCAAATTCCCAGTTTCTCGTCTGCGTATTGTAAGCCCAAACATCAAGGCGGCATAAACCAGGGATGCCGTTGAGGGCAGTTGTAATGCGAAGATAGATTGAATCGGGGGAGAAACCCGTGGTCGTGGAAAGCCCAGAATAAAAGGAGGAGAAGAAGTATTCTCCGTGATGGAGATGCCAGTGGAAGGGAGGTTGACCGTTGAGGTAATCCGATTCAACGGAAGCGGTCGTTATCAAGGAAGGGAGACCACTGGGAATCTGGGATGTATTCAGGCATATCGCATCCGCTGCGAGGAGGGCAATCGCGCTCCTATCGTTCTGTCTCTCGTTCCAGGGCGTGCCGAGCATTCCTTCTATATAAATCGTGCCGTTTGAAACAACCGTCAACGCCTCGTTTGGAGCAAGCCTACCCTTTATCCTGATGTTGCCCTCCGCATATATCACAGCTCGCTTCTTCTGAATGAAATCCCAAAGCCAGTATATCCTCGTGTAGGTTCCATCGGGAAAAGCCCTATCGTGGCGGACAACTGTTATGCAGGTCGTTATATTATTAGCTGGATTATCCTGATAGGGGCGAGGCTCCAAAAATATCTCCACTCCCGGTGGGACATAAACGCTTCCCGCCCAATATGAGGGGGATACCTGTCTCCTCAGCCAATCAAGGCGGAGATTCTCAATATTATGTCTATATTGGATGTCCGAGAAGTTGTTTATATATATACCTCCGCCATCCCTCGTGAGCGCAACATACCTTTGCCTATCTATTGTGGGTGCGGACGCATAGGTTATCGCCCGTGGCAAACCTTCCACATCCAACCTATCAAAGATTCCATCCCTGTAAAAACCACCAAAGGTTGTAAAGTTAGGGTCGGAGCTGGGGAGAACGAGCTGGGGTGCGTTTGTTCCTATTTGAAGCTGGGTCTGAGCTGGGGTTTCCGTTGGGCTTTCCTGGTGGATTATCTCTCCCGCCACTTCCACTTTCTCCAGCTGATGGACAAAGCCATCCCATTTCTGTTGAAGCAGGGCTATC
>JBMFMH010000087.1:4642-6508 GCA_049970775.1 bacterium
TCCCACCCAGCGAAGATTTCCATTCACCCTTACTCCCCCCTCTATATTCATCTGCCAATTGGGCGCTCCTAAGCGTATATACTCCTCCCTCCTCTGATTATTCATCACGAAGCGAGCATAATCCGTTATGTATATGGGCTTGTAGGCGATTAAAGTTCTCCTGTAAGGCGTATATAGGGATTTGTCAATTGTTGTGGGGTCAAAGTTTAAGTCCTCCCATCTTATTCCCTCTGCATTGCCCGGTCTTCCCACGCTCTCTATCTTAATAAAGGAGGAAGTAGGCTCGTTAGGGTTATAATGGTAAGTTATCCGAAGCAGGAACCTCCCATCCCCCATATTGAAGCGGACAAAAGCCCCTTTGCCATCGGGACCACCGACTTTGAGGTAGTCAAAATCGGGGTCATATTGTTGATATAAAAGATAACGAGGGTCAGAAGGGTCAAAGGGATAAGGAGGAGCAAAGCGAGGACGCCACCATGAGCCTTCCTCGCTTTGAGTGAGCATTTTGTTAGCATATTCAATCCCCGCCTGAGCCAAGGCGTAAGCTTTAGCCGTGCTCTCCTCGTATCTCGTCCTCGTGAAGAGCCTGTTTATGATTCCTATGTAGACGGCGGCGAACATTGTGAGAACGAACAGAACACCAATGGCTACTATCAAGGCTTGTCCTCTTCTCATCGCTATCGCCTCACATTCTCCACCTTGATTGTATGGACAATCCAGAAGGGATGCTTCCTCTCGGGAGCAAATGCCTTCTCACTACCCACCGCTACCATTATCTCCTCGCAGGAAGGATAATGCGCCCACACTATATCACCCCTCTGCAAATTGGACCAGTAATAGGTTATCTCTATGGTATCCCCTTGAAGCGGAGGATTAAAAGGATTAAAGGTTATAATAGCTCTATCGTAATCAATCGTGTATTCGTAGAGCCTTCTCCCCGAGCTATCAACATAGGTTTGAGGATTTGCATCGACCCTCTTACAAAGATTCCCGTTTACCTTAACGACCTCGGAGCGAAGGAGAATATAAGCGTTATTAATGGTGCCTCCTGAGACTTTGTCGGTGGGAGGGGGAACGGGATATGTGTAGGTTGTTCCGTCAGCGGTAATCGTCCTTTGCCCCCAGAAGGCGAAGTTAATTATGCCCTTCCGAGAGTCCCAGGTGAGATACCTTTGGAGGACATTTGCCCAGGGAGAAGCGGGATTGGAGGGGTCAGTCATCCAGGAATCGTAGTCGTAAATCCAGGTGCCACTTGCTCTATCCCAGTGCATAACAACTATATGGGGCCAATCCGAGTAGGGATTGGGATAAATTTCTTTTAGTAGTTTCGTGACGTCGTTTTGTATTCCAGCCCAAAGCCCGAGGCTGGCAATGAAAGTGTAGGAGCCGGAGGGAGCGGATAAGACCTCCTGAACGAAGCGAGGGAGGAAAGAGATTAGGGGAACGAAGTGATAACCGTTCGCATCTTTCCAGACATCAACGACATCCAAATCAGGCGGAGTGAGGGAAACCGCATTTTTCTTCCAGTTATACATATATGTCTTCCCATTAGGGGCTTTATTTAAATCATAGAAGAAATCTGGTTTTTGCCAGTTGGCAAATCGGGGGTCCTGAGGACTGAATTCCACCTTGTAAAGGGTGAAGAGATTATAGCCTGAGCCTGCCCCCAATAACTCAACATTCTCATAAGGTCTAACAGCTGTGTAATCGCTTAACTTGTCGTCCCAAATCCCGGGTTCCCGCAAGCCGATGAAAAAGCGTGTTATCGTCTTTTTAGGAGTGAGGGGGCGATGGAGGCGAAAATGAAGTTTAGATTGGTCGCTGTTTCCACAAACGGGACAGGTATAGGGAGGGGAAGGTTCGTTG
>JBMFMH010000087.1:6608-8411 GCA_049970775.1 bacterium
ACAAACCTCGCAATAAAGCTCTTTCATCGGTAGAACGAGGTCGAGCTTGGCGTAGGGCGCCCAGACAGGATTCCCCTGTGGGTCTATGCCTATAACTATGGGTGGGGATGGGTCATAGGCGAGAATAGCTGTCGGCACCTCCCTCCTAAATCTTTCCCCCAAATCCTTGGCTGTATCTTGGAGCGCCAGATACATATTAGCTTCCCTGATAGACCTCAAGGAGGAGGAAACGGGGATGAAGAGGATGCCCAGTAGCACAACGAAAACAGCAATGGCGGTGAGAAGCTCAATTAATGTGAAGCCCTTTTCCCTCATAATATTTTCACCTTCCCCTCATAAGAACGGTATCCAAATCCATCTTTCGCCAGCGTCCTGCTGGCGTCTCCCAGGCTACCCTCACCTTCAGGGAAGCTCCCACCACTTTAATCACGCTTATGACAGGTTGCTCCTTCAATTCCACAATATAGTCGTAAGCTGGGTCTTGGTCATCTATGCCCGCTCCCGTCTCCGGCACCCTTGTTATCGTCCCCCATTCCCCTACCACCTTCTGGGGATTATTGGGGTCGCCGAACCAGTAGTCCACGAGAACCACCTTCCCCTTCTCGCAGGGAGTGAAATATAAGCACCAGCGACCAGTTGCGGGGTTTAGAGCCAATTGATATTCTCGCCAGCTTAGGGAGAGATTGGGCGCCAAGACATAGGTGGTAGAGGCTTTTTGAATTGAAAGGGGATAATCCTTGCTCGGACGATAGAAAATCTTCACCCTCTTTCCCGCATCATTGGGATAGTTGAAGGTGAGAGCACCATCTTTACCTATAACCACTCTATCGGGAGGATTGCAAGGAGGGTTCATTCGCTCGTCAAATATAACCTCACCGGTGGTTGCGTCCAAGATAAGAAGACCAGGATATGTGGGGTCAATGCTGTGAAGGTTAGCGAAAGTGAGGCGGGTTTCCGCAGGGAAAGTGAAGGGCAATTGCCTCGTTTCCCTCAATATCCGCCAATCCATAACCTGATAATCAACCTGAGCGCTTCCCACGAACCTGCGTGCGAGAGGATTGAGAGCTATTAAGCCCCTGTAATAGTCCAGGATTTTGAATTCATAGGGATTATCACTGAAGTTGTTTGCGCCGATATTGAGGAATGTGGTGGCAACGGTCTCGCTGAACCAATCAACGGGATGCCCTATAAGGCAACCCTGGGGATGGTCATCAGCATAGGGGGAATTTGCTGGCACATGCATAATCTCGTCAACTATATCGTGTGGTTTCCCCTGCGCATCCCGATAGGTGTAATCCACCTTGAACCAGCGGTCAAAAGGCTGGGGGCAAAAGGCAATTTTCCCTGAATCGTAATCTATCAAATACTGGTTTGGTTGAAGGAGGGCTATATCATCGGGGAGATTCGGGTCCCCCTCAGCCCTTTGCAAGGGAGAGGAATAGACAACGATTCCCCAATTGGGGTCAGCGGGCGCGAAGCGAAGGAGATAATAGGAAGCCCAGCCAATCTCGCCGCCGGTGGGGGCTGGTATGGAGAAGGGCTCGCCGTATATAAGGCGGAAGAGGTCTGGATTGGCATCATCTGGGTTAGCTGTTAAGAGGATTTCGCCAGGTGCATTTGGGTTTGTGGCCGCTATAGCGTCCGGCAAATCGCTAGGATTAGCAGTGAGCGAAGATAGTTCCGTTTTCGCCAATGAGGAAGCCAATGTAACCTGCTCACCATACCTTATCCCCTTAAGCCCAGCAGGGAATACCCTGAGGACGAAAGCTATGCCCACAACGAAGACCGCTATGGCAACAAGCA
>JBMFMH010000088.1:0-4861 GCA_049970775.1 bacterium
TAATTTTCTTCTTTCTATTTGAACCGAGAACAACTATAGTTTTAGAGGATTTTAAGCAGAAGTCTTTTTATACGATTTATGCAACAAAACCCAATTTTCTTAAATTTTTTAAAATCTTCGCTATAATTTAATAATGTTATGCCTTTAAAAGGAGGTGTAGAGTTTGAGAAAAGCTCTTTTAATCCCTCTTATAGCGGTAGTTGTAATAGCTTTTTTATTCAGCGGCTGTGCCAAAAAGCAGGAGGAGAAGACGATAAAAATCGGGGTCATCCTTCCCCTCACGGGTCTTCAATCAACCTTTGGTCAATCCGTGAGGAAGGGGGTTGATTTAGCGCTTGAGGAGATAAATAAATCTGGTGGCATTTTGGGGAAGCAGGTGGAGTGCATAATTGAGGATGATGAGAGCAAGTCGGACGAGGCGCAAACTGTTGCTATGAAGCTTCTCACAAAGGACAAGGTTAAATTGGTGATTGGAGAAGTGGTAAGCTCTTCCACCTTGGCAATAGCCCCTCTCTGCCAAAGATATAAAATTCCCCTAATTACCCCATCGGCAACAAATGTGGATGTAACCAAAACTGGCGATTTCATATTCCGCACCTGTTTCACTGATGATTTTCAGGGCTCTGCTCTCGCCCGTTTCGCAATAGAGAATCTAAAGGCGAAAAGAGCGGCTATTTTAAAGGATGTGAAGAGCGATTATAGTTTGGGGCTTGCCTCAGCGTTTTCCAAAACTTTCAAGGAGATGGGAGGGGAAGTGGTTAACGAGCAGGCTTATGCGGCGGGGGATACGGACTTTCGCACCCAGCTAACTTCAATAAAGGCGAGCAATCCTGACCTCGTTTTTATTCCCGGCTATTACACAGAGGTTGGGTTAATTATTCGTCAGGCGAGAGAGCTCTCCCTAAAAGCTATTCTTTTAGGTGGCGACGGCTGGGATTCCCCCAAACTTATTGAGATAGCAGGAGCAAGCGCTGAGGGAACATATTACGGCACCCACTTCTCTCCTCAAGAGAAAGAACTAAGGGTGCAGGAGTTCGTTTCCTCTTTCAAGAAAAAATACAATGAGGAACCAGATGCATTGGCAGCGTTAGGTTATGACACGCTTCGTTTAGTGGCTGATGCGATTCGGAGAGCAGGGACAACCGATGGGGAGAAAGTCAGAGAACAACTTGCCAGAACCACCGATTTTAAGGGAGTCACCGGAGACATCACGATAGACCAGAATAGGAACGTGAGGAAACCGGTCGTCATCTTGAAGATAGAGCATCAAACCCCCTCGTATTTCGCAACTATTAAGCCCTAAATGGCTCTTTTCCTTCAACAACTGGTAAACGGGATAGCCTGGGGAGGAATTTATGCGTTGATCTCCATAGGCTACACGATGGTCTATGGGGTTATGCAGTTGATAAACTTCGCTCATGGGGATGTATTTATGGCTGGTGCCTTTGCGGGATTAGTCGTTGCTAATCTACTTCCTAATAACACCTCCTTTCTCAGCGGATGCCTTGTTTTTATTTCCGCAATGCTTTTCTCCACATTCCTCGGTGTCCTTATTGAGAGGTTCGGTTATCGCTCCCTTTGGCGGAGAAATGCCCCTCGGCTTTCTCTCTTAATAGTCGCCGTTTCTATATCGCTCTTACTGGAAAATGGTGGACTGATAATTTTCGGCGCCGCGCCTCGCTCCTTTCCTCCAATAATTCCCTTGAAAAATTACACAATCGGCGGTGTCTCCTTTACAAATTTACAGATAATCCTCATATTAACTTCCCTTTTCCTTATGGTAATTCTTCACATCATCGTTATGCGGACAAAGATGGGGAGAGCTATGAGAGCGGTGGCTGAGGATAGCGAGATGGCTGCCCTTCTTGGCATTCCGAGGGAAAGGGTTCTCTCCTTCACTTTCGCCCTCGGCTCCGCCTTAGCAGGAATAGCGGGCGTTATGGTCGCCCTTTATACCCCCCAAATCAACCCCCTTATGGGAATTCTTCCCGGTTTGAAAGCATTCGTTGCTGCCGTTTTGGGGGGGATAGGAAGCATACCTGGGGCGATGTTGGGAGGGTTTGTTTTAGGGGAAGCGGAAACGCTTGTTTCCGCCTATCTCTCTTCAAGCTATAGAGACCTTCTTGCCTTTTTGGTGCTCATATTCATTCTTCTTTTCCGTCCCCAGGGGCTTTTGGGGAAGGGAGCGGTGGAGAAGATATGAGCAAAAGGGCTTTGCTTATTTTTCTTCTTTCTCTGCTCTTTATATTTATCCTTGACCGTTTGTTCTCCAATCCTTCCTTTTTCAGTCCCTATGCTTTGCAGATTATCGTCCTTATGGGAATAAACGCCATATTAGCGATAAGCTGGGACTTGGTTGCGGGCATCACCGGGCAGTTCTCCATAGGGCAAGCCGGCTTTATGGCTATAGGTGCCTATTCATCAGCTTATCTCACTTTAAAATATCATATCCCCTTTTTTATCGCTATATTGTTTTCCGCTTTCCTCTCCACTCTTGCTGGTTTCATAGTGGGTATTCCTTCTCTCCGTTTGAAAGGGGACTACCTTGCTATTGCGACATTGGGTTTCGGGGAGATAGTGAGGGTTGCTATCCTGAATATGGATTGTTTGGGAGGGGCAAGGGGAATGAAAGGAATTCCCATCCTTTCCTCCTTTTTCTCCGTTTATCTCGTGCTCGCTATCTCCCTTTGGCTTTGTCTTTCCCTCCTGAAATCGCAGGAGGGAAGAATACTCCTTTCAATAAGGGAGGATGAGCTCGCTTCTCAGATGATGGGGGTTGATATAGTTAAACACAAAGTGTTTGCTTTTGCTTTCAGCGCTTGTCTCGCCGGTGTTGGTGGAGCCCTCTACGCCCATTGGACATCCTTCATTCACCCCGATTCTTTTACTTTTATGAAGTCAATAGAGATAATCTTAATGGGTGTTATTGGCGGAATGGGGACGATATATGGAGCGGCTATCGGTGGAGCGATTGTTTCCCTCCTCCCCGAGGGTTTGAGGCTTCTTCTTGAACAGAATCCGCTTTTATATGAGAGCAAGGAGTTTATTAGGATGCTTTTCTTCGCATTCCTTCTCCTTTTCTTCATAATTTTGCGTCCACAGGGGCTGTTCGGGAAAAGAGAATGATGGGAAGAGATAACCCAATTCTTCAGGTTGAGGACTTGACGGTTAGTTTTGGCGGACTTGTTGCTCTGAAAGATGTGTCTTTCACGGTTTCTCAGGGGGAGATTTTGGGCATAATCGGACCGAATGGAGCAGGGAAGACCACCCTTTTCAATGCGATAACAGGGGCTGTTATCCCCCAAAAGGGAAGGATTCTTTTTGCGGGAATGGACATCACTCATCTTCCTCCTCATAAAAGAGCTAAATTGGGCATCGCAAGGACATTTCAAAACCTTCGTCTATTTGGTCGTCTTTCCGTTCTTGATAATGTCAAGATTCCCGCTGGTGCTTCTTACCCGTTTTACGCCCCGCCTCTGCTGTTACCTTCATTCAGTAAAGGCGAGGAAATTCTAAATGAAAAAGCCCTTGCGCTTCTCAGACTGTTTCAATTGGAGAGGTATAAGGATATGAAAGCAGCCGCGCTTCCTTATGGTGAAAGGAAGAGGTTGGAAATAGCAAGGGCGCTTTCTCTGAACCCGAAGTTGCTCCTCTTAGATGAACCAGCTGCTGGCTTAAGTCATCAGGAAGCTCAATCCCTTATGGAGGAACTCCACAAATTAAGAAGGGAATTCAATTTGACCATCCTTATAATAGAACATAATATGAGAGTAGTAATGGGGTATTGTGAAAGGATAATCGCCTTGAACTATGGCGAGATAATCGCCGAGGGTTCCCCTGAGGAAGTGGCTAACAATCCTGCTGTTATAGAGGCATATTTGGGAGAAAAGGAATATGCTTAAAGTAGATAGCATAGATGTTTTTTATGATGCGGTTCAAGTGCTGAGAGGAGTGTCCTTTGAGGTGAAGGAGGGGGAGATATTTGCCCTTTTAGGGGCAAATGGAGCGGGAAAGACAACGACCCTCAAAACGATAAGCGGACTGCTCATTCCAAGGAGGGGGAGGGTATTTTTCCAGGGGGAGGACATAACCCATCTGCCCATAAATGAGAGGGTTAAGAGAGGCATATCCCTGGTTCCCGAAGGGAGGAGGGTTTTTGGGAAGCTGACAGTTGAGGAGAACCTTTTGTTGGGTGGATATATCAAGGAGAAGAGGATAAAGAAGAACCTTGATGTTGTCTTCTCTCTTTTCCCTATCTTGAAGGAAAGGCGGAAGCAGTTGGCGGGCACTTTGAGCGGTGGTGAACAGCAGATGCTCTCCATCGCCAGAGCGCTTATGGGGGAGCCAGCTCTTCTCCTTCTTGACGAGCCATCCCTGGGTCTTGCCCCTCTCTTGGTGAGAAGCATCTTTCAATACATCAAGGAAATAAACGAGGAGAGGGGAATAACGATTCTCCTCGTTGAGCAAAACGCCCATATGGCCCTTCAAATTGCCCATAGAGCTGCTCTTCTCCAACAAGGGGAAATCGTTTTAGAGGGTAAGGCGGAGGAATTGAGCGATGCGGAAGCGGTTAAGAGCGCTTACTTAGGTGGTTAAACGATGAAAGAAACCCTATTTTATGTTGCTCTTTTGTTCCTGCTGGATAAAGCCCTTATTCGTCCCTCCACGATAGAGAATAAAATCAAGGATGTTTTCGTCTCTTATGTAGGAAGGGTGGAGGAGATAAAGGTTGATGTTGAACTTGCTTCTTTCCCTCGGGACTTGCTGGGGAGGATTGATAAAGCGGAAGTGCGGATGAGGGGCTTTGAAACGGAAACCCTGCCTATCTCCATAACGCCTAAGAAAGTGCTCGCAGGTAAGA
>JBMFMH010000088.1:4961-8364 GCA_049970775.1 bacterium
TAAGAAAGTGCTCGCAGGTAAGATAAGAAGACTGAAATTTGAAGGGTTTGATTTAAAATACAAGGACATACCCATAAAGAGTGTATCCCTATACCTTTCCGATTTGAGGTTCAACCTTCCCAAGCTACTTTTTCAGAGAAAAATGCAGTTCATAGGTGCGGGAAAGGGGATTGTCAATCTCATCTTGGGGGAAGAAGCATTGAACGAGGCGGCTAAAGGAAAGGCGGAGGTCAAGCTTTCAGATGGTAGAGTAGAGCTTCGCTTTAATGTCGGATATCCTCCTTTAAGCCTGCCCCTAGTTATAAATGGAAAGTTGGAGGGGAGGGGAGATAAAATCTTCTTCGTTCAACCTTCAGGGGAGGTTTTTTCCCTGCCAATCCCCCATAGCCTGCTTCAATACGCCGTAGATAGATTGAACCCTATCCTTGATATTTCCTCTTTAATCCCCTTCACCATTCCAATTAAGATAAGAAGCATTGAGATAAAAGAAGGGGAGATAAACATTTCTTGTGAAGTTGATTTAAGTAATTTGGGGAAGGGAGAGGAATGAAGGAGTTCATCATCAGGAGGTTAGATAGGAAGGATGGGGAGGCGCTATCCAAGCTTCTTTCTTCCCTCTCTCCCAAAACCATTCGTCTCTTTTCCTACCACCCTCTTCCTTCGGATTACGCTGCTCGTTTCACGCAGAGAGAAGATATAACCTGTTTCGCAGCGATAATTGATGGCAAGATGGTCGGTTTTGTTTGGTGGGAACCGAACTCTTCTCCTATGCCCATGCTTGGCATATGCGTTCAAGACGACTATCAAGGAAATGGGATAGGGAAAGCTTTGTTAGAGCGCCTAATCAGAGAGGCGAGGGAACAAGGAAAAGAAGGATTGCAGCTCACGGTTATGAAGGAAAACGAGGTGGCGACTTCTCTCTACCTTTCCTTTGGATTTAAGCCGATAGCGGAATACACGGATGCAAAAGGACCAAACCTCGTGATGAGACTTTATTTAAGTATAGAAGTGTAGGATACTGCATGGCTTTTGGGGATGAAAAAAAGATGGCGCTCTATTTGCTAGGGATTTGCACTAACAATGACGAAGGAAAGGATTGCTTCACTTTCGCTCGCAATGATGAGAATACCCCGTCGGCGAAGCCGACACCCCTTTCACTGAAAGGGGAATTAAAGGGCAAAGAGGCGGATATTCAGCCCCAAATTCCCCTTTTGGGAAAAGGGGTGCCGAGCGAAGCGAGGCGGGGTATCTAAAATTGAGGTTCTTACTTGTTTGTTTTTCCTTTAAGAGCTTTAACTACTTCATCAGCAAAGGATTTAGCTGCCTCTGGGTCTCTGCCAGTGATTACCTTATCAACCTTTATTACGGGTTTATTCTCGTATTTAACCCCTCTTTCACGGAAGACCTTTAAGGCATCCGGTGATGGGTAAACTGTGGCTTCCTTGCCTTTTAAGATATCAGCCTCAGCGAGAACGGCGGGAGATAAGCAGATAGCGGCAACAACTTTCTTCTTCTCATAAAAAGCCTTTACAAGCTTCAAAAGTTCCTTGTTATCCCATAGGTATTTGGGCGAGCCACTTCCTCCAATGATAACTATCCCCGTGTAATCCTTCTCCTTTGCTTCTTTTATCGCAATATTCGGACGGACCTTCGTTCTACCATCCATTGCAATTGCTTCTTTCTTTGTGTTGCTTGCTGTGACGACCGTGAAATCGTTCCTCTCCAGAGCTTCCTTGACGGCTTTATATTCTATCTGCTGAAAATCCCGCTGCGCTATCACTACGAGCACTTTCGGTTTTTCAATATGCGTTATTGACCAACCGATAGCGCATATCACGAGGAGGGGGAGAAAAACGAAGGTGAACGCTATCCTCTTCATATTATCTCATCACCTCCCATAAATTTTTTGATTTTTACATTCCATCGGGAATTGATTGAAAGCTCTTTCTTATTTGATTTATCACAGCCTCATCGGAAAGCCGATAGAGGTGGCTCTCGCACAGGCAATCCGATGAACCAAATCCATCTATGCCCTCCCCAAAGGACCAGAGGAAAAGAGCTATCCCGCATTCCTCCCCTTTTTTCGCTCCCACTTCCCAATAGATTCCCTTTAACTCCACTGCTTCCTCGGAGAGGAGATAATCTATATGCCAAAAATTCTCTTTATCTTTTGCCAAGTGATGGGCGATTCTTTTCCTCAGACCTCCCTGAGCGGAACCCACATAGAAATATTCACCTTTGGGAAAGAATCTTTGCCCAAGTTTTCCGATTTCAAGGTTTAAATCCTCCTTGATGAGGATATGAAGGATGTAAATTCCTGGCTCGTTAGGGATTTGCTCAATCATTTCAGTTTATTGAGAAACTCATCCACATTCTCTTTTGTAACGAGCTTCACGGGAACATAGATGTTTTTCTCCACCTTTTCCCCCTTCAAGACCTTAAGGGCGATATCAACCGCCATTTTGCCCATTTCCTCCGGTTGTTGGGCTACCGTAGCGAGCATCTTGCCTGCTTTTATCGCCTCAAGAGCATCTTTATTTCCATCGAATCCAATCACCTTTATCTTTCCCAGCTTACCAGCCGCTTCAATTGCTTGGAGGGCGCCGAGGGCCATCTCGTCATTTTGGGCGAAAACTCCGTCCAGGTCAGGATGCCTTTGGAGAATATCCTCCATCACTTGCATAGCGGTATCCCTACGAGAATTAGCGGGACGCTTAACAACTACCTTTACATCGCTCCCCTTGAGAGCTTCTTCAAATCCTTGCCCTCTTTTTTGGGCATTAACTGCTCCCAACTGGCATTGAATGTGGGCTACCTTCCCCCTGCCATTGAGAGCCTTCACCATATATTCGCCGGCAAGCCTACCGCCTTCAATGTTATCGGATATGATAAGGGATGCGTATTCTCCTCCACTTGTCCCGATATCAACGATGACCACGGGGATTTTCGCGCGGTTTGCGGATTGAACAGCGGGCACGATTGGGTCGCTCTCATAGGGCGAGATAAGGAGGACATCCACCTTCTTTTGTATGAGGTCATCTACATCGTTGAGTTGCTTATAGGGGTTATCCTGAGCATCCGCAACAATAACTTTGACGCCTTTCTTGGCGCATTCTTCCTTTATGCCGTTGGTTACTCTAATCCAGAAGGTATTGTTGAGGGCGGGCGTAGAATAGCCGAGAACGATTTCTTTCCCCCTTTTCTTTCCGCAACCGCTGAAAAGAAGAGTAAGAACAGGAAAGATGACAAGGAAAACAATCCATTTTCTCATCTCAAAATCCTCCTTTCCTTGTATGATTATAAGGTTTAAACGAATAATTTGCAAAATAAAATGATTTTGGCATTCCTTAAGAAAGGGTTATGACGCTTAAAATGTTTGGCAGAAGAGGAGGTGTAATAATAA
>JBMFMH010000089.1:0-8309 GCA_049970775.1 bacterium
CAACAAAGCCTATTTTTCCAATGCTTTTGCGACTTTCCTCAACCCCTTTATTATATCTTTGACCTCTTCCTCTCCCCAGCTCTCATAAATAGTCAAATTGAAATGCTTCTCCATCGCCTCTAAGGCATTTGGAGTGGGAAAATCTCTATTAGGGTCTCCTTTGTATTCAGGACTCGCCCAAGGATACCCTGATTTCCCAAACACTGAACGGTTCTTGAACCAATCCATCATATGGGGCATTGCAAACTTATAGCTTGGTGTAATCGGCAATCCCTCCGCTATAAGTGCTTGGCAAAACCTTTCCTTATCCACCTTGCATTTTTCCTTATGAAAGCGAATCCGCAAAAACCAATAGCTCGGTTCAGCTCCCGGCAGGCAGGGAGGGAGGGAAATCGTCTCCAAATCCTTTATCCCTTCCTTTATCCTCTCCACAATTTCCCTTCTTCGCCCCACTATTTTGGGCAATTTCTTCAATTGGACCCTACCGATGGCACAAGAGAGCTCATCTAAATTGAAATTCAGGGAAGCGATAGCATTCGTAGAACCCTGAGGAAGACCGAAAGGCTTTCCCCTATCCGCCGCTCTTTTAATTTTCCAATAGAGCTCCTCGCTTTTCGTGAAGACTATTCCTCCCTGTCCACCCGTGCAATAGTGTTTGCCGAACATCGTTGAAAAGACGGAAATATCGCCGAATGTTCCCACATAATTGCCGTTAAGCTTTGCGCCGTGGGCTTGGGCACAATCCTCTATAACAGGGATTTTATATCTCCTTGCTAAGGCAACGATATTCTCAATATCCGCTGGCTCCCCTCCTATATGGGCGACGACAATGGCGGAGGTTAAGGGCGAAATTAGCTCTTCTATTTGCTCTGCGGATGTGTTATAGCTATCGGGAGCGGTGTCGGCGATGATGGGGATGCAATTGAGGAAGACAATGGGCATCATACCCCCGGGGTCCGTTACGGCGCTCACTATTACCTCGCTGAAGGGCTCGGGATTAAGCGCATGAAGGGCAACGAAGAGGGCGGATGTTCCCGAGCTTACCGCATCTGCATATCCACCGCCGAGAAAATCGGCAAATTCCCTGCAATAGGCTTCCTCTTCCGCACCGTTATAAATGATTGGCTCGCCAGTTTGAATGGCTTTATCCAAAAGGGAAAGAACAGCCTCCTTTTCTTCCTCCCCGATAAGAAAGCGTGGAGGAAATGGTTTCGTCCTCGTTTTAGGACCACCATTAATGGCGAGCTCTTCCTCTTTCATAGTGAATCCCTTCCTTTCCTCTCTGAATCCTTATCTTTGGCAAGTGCTGACCATAAATATACATAGCTACACCAGAAAGGTGAAGCGAATTTAGCGAGGAAGAAATAAAGCAATCGCTCCATAACTTCCTTTTCCAAATACTTCCTGGGCAATAGCTCAATCGCATACATAAGCAAAAGATAAAGAAGAATGCCTATCCACTTTCCCCAGCTTTTGAGAAAGTAAAGAGCGGAAGCGAGAAGAATAGAAAGAAGCCACAATGCTTGGTGTCTCCAGCTCGGCTGGAAAGGTTGTGGAGGACTTGGCTTGAAATCCATCCAAGGTCTTTTTGCCAACAGCTCCCTTGCGCAGTTCAAACAAAGGGAAAGGTAGATATTTTTACTTTTCATTTTCTCTCCCAGTTCGAGGAGCTCGTCCCAGCCGCCCTCAGCGCATAAGCAGCCGAGACGGAAAAATTCCTCATAGCTTTCCTTATCTTCGTCAATCATTTTGTTTACCTCTTCCCATTTGTTCTGTCTCGCTAAAGAGGCGAGGAGTATCAATCGCTCGCCCCTGTTCAGCTTTACAGAGGGATTAGCGAGGAGGGAAACGCATTCGTTGTATTGTTGTTGAAGAAAATAGATTAAGGCGAGATAGGGTCTCGCCCTTGTCTCCCCTTCCTGATAAGCTTTCTTCAATTTCTTGAGTGCGCCCTTAAAATTGAGGCGCAAAAGGTCCTTTAATCCCTCATAGAAATTGTGCTGGGATGAAAGATGGCTCTTTTCTGCATAGAGTTTAGCTTGAAATATATCGTAAGGGTCAGTGAGCAATGAGCCCCCTTCCGCTAATTCAGCGATGAGCAAGGATTCAATATCCAAGCCAGCGGAAGGAACAAGGGAGGAGAGGGTCTTCAGAAGCTTGGGAAGATTAATTACATCTGGTGGAATGAAAAGGCAATTCTTTTTAATCAGAGGGAGGAGCTCGGCGAATTTCAACTTTTCCTTTTTGAGGATAGCCCTTAAATCTTGGGGTGGGGTAGTGAGGAGAAAGAAGCCTTTATGCAATTGGCGAGGGATGTAAAAAAGGTCTGATGTTGGTGCCCAGTGGAAAATCCCTTGGATTGTCTTATAAGGGATGAATTGTTTCTTATATATAATCCCCTTTCGGGTAAGATGGATGTTGATACCTATTGTCAATCTGCCCATTACGACGAAGGCGAGGAGAGCAAGGAGGGGGAGGAAAAGCAGGGCGAGGATGAAGAAAGGGATGGAAGAGGGATTTGGGGTAGCGGTGAGGCTGTAGATAATAGCGATGATACAGAAGACAAGGAGAAGGACAACTGCTATTGTGAGGGCGATTTTGTCCACCTCATATGGTTGGAAGAAACTGGCGATGATTTCCTCATCCTGTTTCTCTTTTTTGAAAGACATCATCGGTTTTGGATATATTGTAAAGGAAATGGGATAAAAAGGGAAGAAGCAAAGAGAAATGTCCCCGCTTAGGGGTGGGAAGAGGAGCTTAGAAGTGGAGTCTAAAATGTTATGGGATTATGCACCATATTGACTATTTTTCGGAAAAGGTCACAATATAGAAAATCAAACCTGGAGGTGTTCAGGATTGAATAATATTGAAAACGAGGAGTTTGAAGAGGTCGTCTTGGAAGCATTTGATATGGATAAATTTCTTGACTTTTTGGAATCCTTCGGGTTTCAAATCGTCCTCATAAGCCACGCAACGCTCAAGGACTTATCCGAGATTTGCGAGTTCGGATTGCTATTGGAGGATGAGCCTGTGGGTGCGGTGAGAATCCATTATATTGACAACCATTTCTGGCCGAAGGGGGAAATAACTCCAGAGAAAAAAATAGCCCGCTTGATGATGCCGAGCAGTTGGAATGTCATAGTTGACCCGGTTATCTTGGTTATGGAGAAAAGCGAGAGAATTCCCTCTGGTTTAATCTCAAATCTGAAGAGTTACCACGATGCCATTCCCGAGAACCCCGAAGCAAAACAAGCTTATGAGCAGTATACGAGCGAGAGAGGAGAGAATGAATAAGCTAACCCTTCTATCCCTCTTATCCATCCTCTGTTTCGCTGATGTCAGCTGGCATACGAATCTCTACCTTTCCGGTGGTTGGTATTGGAGGGAGAGGGTGAGGGTTGAAATAAGAAACGATGAGGATGTGGAGCAATTGGGCACCCCTGTGGGGATAAAAGTTGGGAAAGGAGAAGGGGAGATAGACCTTGTGGGAGCTCGGGTGGAGGAGGTTAGGGTATGCGATGACAAAGGAAGGGAGATGCTTTACAACATTCTTTCTCCAAAAGGGAGGGAATTGAGGGAAGGGGTTATCCCTCAAGGGAGCACTCTTATAATTCCCGTTGAGTGTTCAGCTCGGGCAAGCGCCATTTATTTTATTTACTTTGATAATCCTTTCGCCTGGCGAGTGCCTGATTATTTAACTGGAAGCACCGAGGTGCGTAATGGTGGATTTGAGGAAGGAGAAGGGGACGAGCCCTCCGGCTGGAGAAATGACCCTCAAGATGATAGACATAAGCTATATTGGGTGGAGGAAAACGCCCATTCAGGTAAAAGATGTGTGAAGACAGTTGTTGCGGAGGGAGCGGAGCCCTCTTGGATTGCAACGAGGCAGGGGAACATCCATATATTTGGTGGGAAAAGATATAGGTTGCGTGGATGGGTGAGGGGGAAGGATGTAAAGGGACAAGCTGGCTGGTATATCCACATAGGCAACCAGCAGAACCCAATGATGCTCAATCAAGTGATAAACGCTGGGGAAGGCACCTACGATTGGAGGGAGATAGTTTACGAGTTCAGCGCCCCTAAGGAGGCTAACATAGGCGAGGTGGGAACGGTTCTTTGGGGAACCGGCACCGCCTGGTTTGACGATGTCTCCCTTGAATGTTTGGAAGCTCCCAAATTACGGGTAGCCTCAATATCAAAGCCGGAGAGCATCAATCTAAAAGAAATAATTCCTAAGGGAAAGTGGTTTGATGAAAACGCGAAAGATGACATAAGTTGGGAATATCGTGTTTCCATCAAGGTGTTTAATTTCTCGGAACAAGAGAGGGAAACTTATGCTTTCTTAAATTCCTCCTTCCTCTCCTCTCGTTTAAGGGGCAGGCTGAATGAGGATTCATTTCGCATCACTGACGGGGAAAAGTCGATTCCTTTCCTTCGTTTCAAAGGCGGGCTTCTATTTCCCGCAAAGCTCCCACCTCGTGCCATCAAGATTTACTATCTTTATCTCTCGCAGGATGAAAGAATCAAAAGAGGAAAGGAGCTGAGCTATAGGGAAGTTTTAGAAAGCGGAGCGAATCTGGTGAGGAATCCGAGCTTTGAGGAAGGCATTGAATTGCCTTCGGAATGGAAGGGTGGGGTGGAAGGTGAGCGACCGGAGGGAACCCAGATGGGATTGGATTCGCCTGGTTTATTCGGTAATCGGTGTGGGAGAATATACATTCCCCACGGGGCTCGGAAAGCCTGGACCGGTTGGAGGCAAAATGTCCCCGTTGAACCGGGAAAGACCTATCTTTATTCCGCTTGGCTCAAGTGTGAGGATATAAGGGATGGCACAGTGGTCATCCACGCCCACTATCGCAATGCTCAGGGAGAGCTTTGTAAAAGCGTTCAATATGCGAGCGCTGGTGAGCCAATCTCTGGAACAAAAGATTGGACGAATATGTTCGGCATCTTCAAGATGCCCGATGATATAGCCTTCTTTCAACTCCATCTTACTATGTTCGCGACGGGAACCCTCTGGCACGATGGCGTTTTGCTCCTTGAGGTTGAGGAAGCAGAGCCAGGAAATTTGGAGAGCGGAAGCGATATAAAAGGATTGACAGTTTGGCAAGTTCCCGCCATTGTCAAGGTCTTCAAGGAAGATGTTCCTCCGAGGGAAACCGCACCTTTAAGGATATCTATGGCGAAAAACGAAAGGGAACCCCTTCAAATAGCTATAAGAAGTCCAAGGGCTATCGGCAAGGTGAGGGTGGAAGTCGTCCCACCAACGAATAAGAAGGGAGCAAGGCTTGGGCAATTCACCATCAATGTAGTTGGCTATGTTCCCATAGACCATCCAAGCGGATACTACTCAAGCACATCTCCGCCCTGGCATCGCAAGTTCCCAAACTATACACCGCAAACGGATGGCTGGGTCGGATGGTGGCCTGACCCATTACTGCCATTTCAGGAATTTGAACTGAAGGCGAACGAGACCCAGCCCGTTTGGATAATCTTCAAATCAGCGAAAAACATACCAGCAGGCGATTATGAGGGAAAGATAAGACTTTTTGCAGGAAACAAGCTTCTGAAAGAAGTCCCTTTCACGGTTCATATCTGGGATTTCTCCCTTCCCGATGAAATACACACGGGAGCGATTTATCCTTGCGGGATAATGGATAAAAAGATGAGGCGTTTACTTTGGGATTTTATGGCGGAAAGACGCCTTTGCCCCGGATTCGTCTTCCCCGAGCCAGTTTTAAGATACGAGAATGGGAAGGTCACTTCTGACTTCAGCGAGTTTGACGAATCCGCAGAATATTACTTCAATAAACTCCATATGCCCTATGCCTTCACTCCCTGGTTTTTCTATCTCTTCGGCTGGGGTTTCCCTCCCTCAGAGAAATGGGGAGAAAAACCCTATCCGGGAGATTATCCCTATACAGGTGTAGATAGGAGCAAGCTTAGGGAAGACTACAAGAGGGCTTACCAATCCTGTTTGAAAGCTTTTTGGGAGCATATAAAGGAAAAGGGATGGGATAAGAAGTTCGTTCTTTACATCTCCGATGAACCTTTTGACTATCTACCCGAGATAGATCAGCAGATGAAGGCGCTCTGCTCTATGATTCACGAGGTTGACCCCTCAATACCGATATACGCCAGCACTTGGCATCATCAACCGGAATGGGATGGCTACATAACCGTTTGGGGGATAGGTCCCTCGGGTGATGTTCCACCTGATAAGATGGAGGCGCTCAAAAGAAGGGCGAGGCTTTGGTTCACGACCGATGGGCATATGTGCATTGATACTCCCTACTGCGCAATTGAAAGGCTTCTCCCTCATCTATGTTTTCACTATGGGGTGGAGGCTTATGAGTTCTGGGCGATAGATTGGTTCACCTACAATCCCTATAAGTTCGGCTGGCACGCTTATATCCCCCAAAGCGAAAGCCCCACACGCTTCTATTACATTCGTTATCCTAATGGTGATGGATATCTTGTTTACCCGGGAAAGCCAATTGGATACAATGGATTTGTCAGCTCGGTAAGGATGGAGGAAGCCGGGGAAGGGGTGGAGGATTATGAGTATTTATATCTTTTAGAGAAGCTTGTGGAGAAGGGGAGAGAAGAGGGCAAGGATGTAAGCGAGGGAGAAAAAGCTTTGGGCGAAGCAAAGGAGCTGGTCCGCATACCAAATGCGGGTGGTAGGTTATCAACCAAGCTTTTGCCTAACCCGGAGAGGGTTTACGAGATAAGAGAAAAATTGGCGAGAGCGATAGAACATTTAGAAAGGAGGTATCTATATGAAGATGATAGTTTACATTGGAAGCAGAGGCGTTAAGGGACGGACTGCCCAAGCTGGCATAGCCCTCCTTGAGGGCTTTCAAGAGGGGGGAGGCTCCGGTGAGGTTTTCTTCCTTCCCCATTTGAACATAGAGAGATGTAGGCAATGTGAGGACAGTGGATGGGGAAATTGCCGGGAGGGAAGGTGTTGTGTAGAGGATGATTTCCCGAAGCTTTTGGAAAAGGCGAAAGAAGCGGAGATACTCGTCTTCGCCACGCCGGTGTATTTCGGCAGCTTGAGCGAGAGTATGAGAGCCTTCCTTGACCGCCTCCGAAGGGTTTCCCTTCATCAAGAGGATGGTGGTATCTCGGGGAAGAAGGTGGTGGGAATCTGTGTTGCTGGAGGAGGTGGCGGTGGGGCTTTTGACTGTTCACAGGAACTCAATCGTATTTTGCTTACCTGTAGATTAAATGTATTAGATGTAATTCCTGCTCGTAGGCAAAACTTTGATTTAAAGCTTGAGATTTTGAAGCTCACAGGTCGCTGGTTAGCAACCGATCACAAGGAAAATTAAGGAGGTCTCGGAGATGGAAAAGATAAGATGTGCGATTATAGGTTATGGAGCCGCTTTCAATATGGGGAAGGCTCACGCCGATTACATCAATGCTACTGGTGAGATGGAGGTAGTTGCGATATGCGATGTTGACAAATCCCGCACGGAACAAGCCAAAAAGGATTTCCCACATATCCAAACTTTCAACTCTGTGGATGACCTTCTAAAAAATTGCGATTTCAAGCTGGCGGTGATAGTCACTCCCCACAATACCCACTACCCTATAGCTATGCAATGTTTATCCTCGGGGAAGCACACGGTGGTTGAAAAGCCCTTCTGTTTAACCATTAAGGAAGCGAGCGATATGATTGATATGGCGAGGAAGAAGGGGGTTATGCTATCCGTATTTCATAATAGGAGATGGGATGGCGATTATTTAGCCTTGAAGGAGGCGATTGGGAGGAGATTGATAGGCGATGTCTTTCATCTGGAGGTTTTTATGGGAGGTTATGGGCATCCCGGGCATTGGTGGAGGTCTGATAAGGAGATATCGGGAGGGGCGCTTTATGATTGGGGAGCGCATATCATTGATTGGATACTTGGTATAATTCCCTCAAAGGTGAAGAGGGTGGGAGGGTTCAGCCACAAATTGGTTTGGAAGGATGTCTCAAACGAGGACAATGTGGAGGCGATAATTAATTTTGAGAACGGTGCTGTTGCTTATGTTCAGTTATCCTCAATAGCGATGGCGGGGAAGAAGCGTTGGTTTATTCTCGGAACAGATGGCAGTTTGGAGGATGAGAGGGAGTGGTTTCGTTTAAGGAAGATGGTTGATGGCTTGCTGATGGAGGGGGTGGTTCCCTATAAGAGAGGGGAGTGGAACGCTTATTATAGGAACATCGCCGACCATTTATTAAGGGGAGGTGAGCTTGTTGTGAAGCCGGAGGAGGCAAGGCGAGTGATAGCGGTGATAGAGCTGGCTGGCAAGTCGGC
>JBMFMH010000090.1:0-8064 GCA_049970775.1 bacterium
GGCTTTTTTGCTGCCATTTAACTTTCCTCCCTTCTTTTTATATTTTCAATTTCCCCACTTAGAAGCTCTAACTCTAATTTTAATATGCTTGAAAATCCCGTCAATAGTTTTTAAAAAACCGCTTTAATTATCGCTTCACTTCCATTTTCTAATTGACCTATCACGGGCAAGACCGCTATCGCCTCGCCTTCCCTAGGGACGACTTTAATTATTCCTTCCGCAAAGATATCTCCCCCTTTTTCCTTAAAGTGGTCAAGGCACTTTAAAAATTTTATCAGTAAAAGATTTATTGGTATAATAATCGCAAGGAGGTGATATTTTGCCTGCTGATATACCCGTCTTAATCTCAAGAGGTGAAACTCTTCCCGAAGCTTGGGAAAACTCCATCCTCGCCGTTTGGAATGAGGGAATTAGGATAAAAACCGAATACGATAAGCCCGAGGACCCTCCCAGCCGAGATTGCACTATGGTCATCGTTATTGAAAAACCACTCGCCGAGCCACGCATCCATCGCTGTTTTCCCGGAGGATTGGAGGATTTGGAAATCTATAGGCTTGAGGTCGTGGAAGGCATCCACGATTACTGGATTGCCCCTGAGGAAGGAAAATGGACCTATACCTACCACGAACGCCTCTTCTCCTACTCAATAAACGATGAAAGGATTGACCAAATCGCTTACATAATAGATAAACTCTCCAAAGTGCCCTATTCCCGCCGCGCCCAAGCGATTACCTGGAAGCCGAATTTAGACCCCAAAACCGATGACCCTCCCTGCCTCCAAAGGATTTGGTGCAGATTAACTGAGGAAAACGGCAATCTCTACCTCAATATGAACACCCATTGGCGTAGCAGGGACGCCTTCAAAGCTGCTTTTATGAACATATTCGCCCTAACCGACCTCCAAAGATTGATTGCGGAAAAAATCAGTGAGAGATTGGGGAAAAAGGTTCTCGTCGGAAGATATGTTGATGTCTCCGATTCCTACCATATTTACGGCTCCTATTATAAAGAAATTGAGGGATTCCTTAAAACATTACAGCAACGCTCCTTTGAGGAGCGCACTTGGACTACCGATTTCGCCCAGCCCTTCTTTGAGCTGGGAAGAAAGAGAATTGAGGAAGAGAAAAGAACAGGAATAAAAGGGAGGTTCGTTTGATATGAAGGAAATCCTGAAAGAAGCGATTGAAAGAGCTTTGGAGGAAGGGGCTTCCTTCGCCGATGGTAGGATTGTAAGGAGAAAGTCGGAGGAAATCTATGTGAAAAACGGAAGACCGGAAAGGATAGAAGCGCAGGAGGAAATAGGATTGGGCATTAGGGTCATCTGGAAGGGGGCGCTCGGCTACGCCTCCACTAACGAGCTTACCCCAAAGGGAGCGAGGGAAGCGGCGGATATGGCGGTTCAAATGGCGAGGGGCGCCCATAAGGCGGGACATATGGAGGTAAATTTATCAGAGGAAGAAGTGGGAGAGGGAAGCTTTAAATTCCCCTATCATAAAGACCCCTTTGATATCCCCTTGCCGGATAAGGTTCAATTTCTCTTGGAATGCGACCGCCTTCTAAATATCTCGGATAAGATAAAGGTGAGGGAAAGCCTGCTCCGCTCCCTGAGGGAGGAGAAGCTTTTCGCCTCAAGCGAGGGAGCGGATATAGAACAGATAATCACCCTCTGCGGAGGAGGAATCTCCGCCACCGCTGTTGAGGGGGAGGAAAGCCAGCAGCGTTCCTATCCCGCTATGGATGGAAACTATGCTCAATCTGGCTGGGAGTTCGTGGAGAGCCTTGACCTTCCCGCCAATGCAGAGAGGATAGCGAAGGAGGCGGAGGAGCTCCTCAAGGCTCCGCCTTGTCCCTCTGATGAGAGGGAACTGATAATCGGCAAGTCAATGCTGGGATTGCAAATCCACGAGTCCTGCGGTCATCCTTCCGAGGCTGACCGTGTCTTCGGCTATGAGACATCCTTTGCCGGCGACACCTTCTTAACGAGGGAAAAGCTTGGGAATTTCCAATATGGTAGCCCACTCGTCAATATCGTCGCCGATGCAACTTTGGAAAAGGCACTCGGTCATTTTGAATACGATGATGAGGGGGTTAAAGCGCAAAGGATAGAGATTATCAAAGAAGGAATCTTCCAAAACTACCTCACTTCAAGGGAGGTCGCCTATAAATTGGGGATAAAATCGGGAGGCTGTGCGAGAGCCGATGGTTACCGCAACTTACCGATAATAAGAATGACTAACATAAATTTGGAACCTGGCGATTTCTCCCTGGATGAGCTCATCCAGGAAACGAAAAAAGGTCTTTTAATTGAAGAGTATTCCTCTTGGTCAATAGATGATAAGAGGCTGAATTTCCAATTCGCCGGTGAGATAGGCTGGCTTATAGAAGATGGTGAGCTTAAGGGAATGGTGAAAAATCCCACCTACACGGGAATAACGCCTCAATTTTGGAACTCCCTTGACGCCCTGACCGATAAATCAACCCTCTTCCTTTTGGGCGTGCCGAATTGCGGTAAGGGCGAACCTATGCAGGCTATGTATGTGGGGCATCAGGTCCCCTATGCCCGCTTTAAAAATGTGAGAATTGGAGTGATGAAGAGATGACAGCAAGGGATATAGCCAAGTTCATATTAAAAAATGTAAAGGAAGATGCCCAGGTAAATGTTCTGGATTATTCCCGCTACCTTATAAGGTTTACGAGGAATAGGGTGCACCAAGCTATTCAGGAGAGGGGCTTTTACGCAAGCGTTAAGGTCGTGATGGATAAGAGGAGCGGAGAAGCAGCCTGCAACTCCACAGATGAGGAAGCCCTGAGGGGAATCATCAATAGAGCCCAGACGATAGCCTCCCTTTCTCCTCCCAATCCCGACTTCGTATCCCTTCCTAAGCCTTCCCCAATCACCTTTACTCCCTCCTTCGTTGCGCCTCCCTCCCCCATTGAAGCGGGAGAAATCGTGAAGTCGGCGATTGAAGTAGCGGAGAGAAAGGGAGTTTCCCTCTCAGGCTCCTTCTCCTGCCGAAAAGGAGAGGTTTGCGTCCTGAACTCTCTGGGAATTGATTCCTATGCCCCTACAAGCGAATATTCCTTCAGATTGGTCGCCACAAAGGAAGATGGTAGCGGTTTCGCCTCTTTCTTGACCGATGACTGGCGAAAGATAAATCCAAAAGCGCTCGCCGAGGAGGCGGTGGAACGAGCTTTGGAAACGAGAAATCCTAGGGAAATAGAGCCAGGGGAATACGATGTTGTCCTTCTCCCCTATGCGGTGGATGAGATAATGCTCTTCTTCGGTTGGTTCGGCTTCAATGCCCAAGCCGTGCAAGAAGGAAGAAGCTTCTTGGAGGGAAAGCTGGGAGAAAAGCTCTTTGACGAGAGCATTACTCTCGTTGATGATGCTCAAAACGCCCAGCTTCCTTTCCCCTTCGATTGGGAAGGGGTTCCAAAGAGAAGGGTGGTGCTGGTAGAGAAAGGGATAGCGAAAGGAATGGTCTACGATTCCTTCACCGCCCATAAAGAGGGAAAGGAATCAACGGGGCATTCAATGCGTGGTGCTCCCTTTCCCTCGGATATGATTCTTTACCCCGGCGAATATTCCCTTGAGGAGCTAATCGAGAGCCTTGATAAAGGAATTCTCGTCACTCGCTTCCACTACACGAACATAGTCCACCCTAAACTGCTCGTCTTCACGGGAATGACGAGGGATGGAACATTCTTCGTTGAGAAAGGGAAGATAAAATATCCTTTGCGCAATCTCCGCTTTACCCAGAATCTCCTCAACGCCTTCTCCAATAAGGTGCTTCTCGGCAGGGAAGCGAAGAGGGGCGAATATTCCCTCGTTCCACCAGTTAGGCTCTCCAACTTCAATTTCACGGGGATTTCAAAGGAGTGAGCGTTATGAAAAGGATTCTGCTAACGATTTTCCTCTTATCCTCTTTTTCCCTTCCCGCAGGCTGGAATGTTATAGAAGGGCAATTCAAAGTAGAGGATGGCAAATTGCTGAGCGATGGAAAGGTCAACTCCATAGCTATTCCAATAGAATCTCCCTATTTCGGGGAAGGGCAATTTCAAGCGATTTTGAGGATTAACTCCCGCACTGTTGCGGGAGGCTGGGCTTTGGCAGGGATTATGCTTTATCTATCACCTTCGGACTTCTGGCAGTTAACCCTCGTTGAGGGACCGAATGGGGAGAGATACGGTGAATTGGCGGAGATGAGAAACGGCGTCTGGCGGGCGGAATTTGAGGATAAATTGCCGGTGGAAAGGAGCGAGAAGCCTTTCTCTTGGGAATATAAAAAGGATTATGCTTTGAAATTAGCATTCAATCCACGGGGCATAGAAGGAGAGATAAGGGAAGTGGGAGGAGATGCGGTCTATCAAATCAAATTCACATATCCAGCCGGCGTTCAGGCGGTGAAAGGAGGAAAGATAGCCTTGCGAGATGCAGGATTTGATGCGGTTTTCTCGGAGGTGAATTTTGAGGGCAAGCCTATGGGCTTTGCTCAGAAAAGGGGCAAGAAGATAGCGATTTTCCAAAGCGATGAGGAAGGCTATCCTCGTCAATTGGCGGAGAAATTGGCGAACTCCCTGAGGCAATCGGGAAGGGAAGTTGAGATAGTGGATGAGAATACCTTGATGAATCCTTCCTTCAGTAGAGAAAACTACTACCTCTTAATCCTTCCCGATGCAAGCTTTTATCCCCTCTCCGCAAAGGAAAATCTTCTTTCCTTCCTTGAAGGAGGAGGAAACCTCTTTTGCCTCGGTGGTCCCATCTTCACGATGTCCCAAAAAATGGCTAAGGAAAGATGGGAAAGGATTATGGAAGAGATTGGGAGAACCCCTGCGGAGAGGAAAATCGTTGATTTCCAAAAGGAGGATTTAAGTAGGTGGATAAGAGCTTCAAATGATTTATCCTCCCCCACTAAATTCAGCGTTGTCAAAGAGGGACCAAGAGAAGGAATGTATTCCCTGAAACTCGCTGTCTCAAACCTAACCGGTTGGGATACCCTTAACTCTCCTCCTCTGAAGGAAGCTTTTACCAACGGGCAAAACCTCACTTGTTTCTGGGCTAAAGGTGATGAAAACACGAAAGCTATGCTCTTTGAATGGCGGGAGAAGGATGGCTCCCGTTGGATAGCAACCGTCCCCCTCTCCACTTCCTGGCAATACTATGCCCTTGTTCCCGAGAAGTTCCTCTATTGGCCTGATAATCCGAGCAAGGGAAGAGGTGGAGCGGGCGACCGTTTCAATCCCCAGAACGCCGAGAGCTTCTCAATCGGCGTCGCATTGGGACATAACACAAATCTCTCGCCCGGTCCCCACACCATCTGGGTGGCGGAAATCGGCTCAGCGAAGGCGGAATATCCGCCCCAGCCCGACTTATCCCTCCCCACGATTGAAACTCTTTCTCCCTGGTATAAATATTACGAGCTTGATGATATGACGAGCATTAAAGCCTTTCCCGTGCAAGCCTTCGCTAAAGAGGATAACCATCTGGAAGGAAGATTTTCTTTGGTATCGCCCATCCTAAGGATGCGTGGGCTGGGGTTCAAAGGGGAAAGGACTGGACGCTTCATCCCCATTTTGGAAGCCTATGATAAGGAGGGGAATCCTCGTGGCTTCGTCCTTTCCCTATATGTCAATTTCTCACCTCCCTATCTCGCCTCAACTTTCGCTCAGTTGGGGATAAAGGATTTCCCCTTCTTGGAGGATAATTGGGATTTCTTTTTCCCTCTAATTGAGAAAGTTATTGAAAAAATGGAGGATGGAATCTTCCTCGTCAAGGGTGGAGCGGATTACTTCTCCTATTTTAAGGGCGATAAGGCAAGGATAGGAGCGGAAGCTATGAATCTCTCCCCCAAAGAGAAAGAGGTGGAGTTGAGGATGAGGATTTTGCGAGGGAAGACCGAGATATGGAGGAAAAGTGAATCCCTCACTATTCCCCCAATGGGAAACGGAACCTTTTCCCAGGAGATTCCAACTGAGGAGGTTGGCTTATATACAATAAGGAGCGAGCTTTGGGAAGAAGGAAAATTAGTTGATGTCATAGAGCAGGAGGTGAGCGTTGAGGAAACGCCGAACGACCCCAAGGATGAGTTCATCTATATAAAGGATGGGGATTTCTATCTCAAAGGCAAGAAATGGTATCCTCACGGGATGAATTACTGGCCTTCCTATATAGCGGGGCAGGAGGTAATGGAGTATTGGCTACATTGGTTGAGCCCGGGATTCTACGACCCCTTGATTATAGAGCGGAACCTTTCCCTCCTGGAAAGATTGGGCGCTAATATGGTGAGCATCCAGCTCGGCTCAAGGGAACAGGTCCCTCAGGTAAACGACTTCCTATTAAGGGCGAAAAGACACGGATTAAAGATAAACCTGTTCCTCGCTGGCGCCCATCCCCTTTATAAGGATGAGGCTCTTTTCACAGATTTAATAAAAATGGGCAGGTTTAAGGGAAATAGCACGATTTTCGCTTATGACATCGCTTGGGAGACCCATTGGGGAGGTTATAACGAGAGAAAAAGGTGGGATAGAGACTGGGAGAAGTGGGTGGTTGATAGATATGGAAGCATAGAGAACGCCGAGAGGGATTGGGGTTATCCTATTCCGAGGGATGAGAAAGGTAATGTAACAGGACCGTCCGACCAACAATTGAGGCAGGACGGTCCCTGGCTTAAAATGGCTTGCGCCTACAGCAGGTTCTTGGATGATTTCGTTAGCAAGGCTTATGGGAAGGTGGTGAGGAAGATAAAGGAGCTTGACCCAAATCACCTCATAAGCAACCGAGCTGCCTCTCAGCCCTCCTGGTCTGGTTGGTTTGCTTACGATATGATTGGGCAGGCTAAGCATCTCGATTTCCTTTCCCCCGAGGGATACGGTCTCAAGCCTGAGGAGGCGGGATTCACAACCGCTTATGCCCGTTTCGTCAGCGAAGGGAAGCCCGTCTTCTGGGCTGAATTCGGCTACAACATTTATCCCGAGGAAACACCCGAGAATATGAGGAAACAGGCGGATTATTACGCCAGTTTTTACGATATGATTTTGGATTCCCAGGCGAACGGTTCAGCCTGCTGGTGGTTCCCCGGCGGATATAGGGTTGATGAGAAAAGCGATTTCGGGATAATCAATCCCGATAATACCCCTCGTCCCGCTGCCCTCGTGTTTCAAAGATATTCCCATTTAATTGAGGCGCCGCGCCAAAGAGGCATTCCCCAGGTTTGGATAACGATAGATAGAGACCTCCACACGACTAATTACGAGGGAGTTTATAACGATAATAAGAGGAAGTATGTTGAGGCAAGGAGGGAGGGGAAGGTCGTTGGGATTAGGATGGAGGGTAGCGGAACGAATTCCCTCAATACGCCTTTGATTGCGGTTGGGAATGTTCCTTATAACGGCTCAAATCCTCCGAAATATCTGAATGCGGAGTTCAATTGGGTGATGATAAAGGATAGGGAAGGGAAATGGGTGGAGTTATGCGAGGATGGAACAGTTGAGGTCAAGAAGGGGAAACCGATAGAGATGCGGGTATCGGTGGGGAACACTGGGATAGCGGAATGGATTGCTCCCAAGAATGCGGGAGGGAAGAAGGGCGGGGTTTATTTGGTGATAGAGGGACTTAACATCAAGCGTGCGATTAGCAGTAATTGCCCTCGTTTGAAGGATGTTGAGCTTTCCTTCTCTTTGCCGGCGATAGAGAGGGAAACGGAGATAAGGCTTTATATGGAGGCTGAAGGGAGGGCTCGCTTCGGCGAGGTATTGCGGATAAAGCTTTTGCCCTAACCCCCTCATAGAGGGGTTTTTCTCTCATAGAGGGGTTTTTCTCGTCATTGCGAGCGAAAGCGAAGCAATCCCTTTTTTATTGCCTTGCAATGAGGCGAAGCCTCCGCTCACGAGATTGCTTCGGCTTCCCTTACGGAAAGCCTCGCTTCGCTCGGCACCCCTTCAAGGAAGGGGAATGGTTTTCTGAATACCCCGCCCCTTACGGGGCACCCCTTTTTCCAAAAGGGGAATTTGGGGCTGAATACCCAGCCTTTTTGCTTTTTTATTCCCCTTTCATTGAAAGGGGTG
>JBMFMH010000091.1:0-7971 GCA_049970775.1 bacterium
TCCCCAAAAAGATTTAATCCCCACTTGCTCATTCTCGGGATTATTCAAAAAAACCAGCCCAAGAGAAAAACTCAATAACTTGGAAATATATTGCTTTTAAAATAAGAAAAACCCGTTATCATATAAACAGCCTCTTGGATTTGGAAAGGAGGAAGCGCTGATGAAAAGATTTTTCCTTCTTCTATTGTTATCTTTCTCTTTTCTCCTCAATGGAGATAGTTCTAAAAGGCTTCTCCTAATAGATTTTTCCCATCCTTTCTTCACCTTCTCGGAGGGAAGAGGGGATAGAGGAGGAATAGGGAGCTTTTCAGTCGTCTCTAAGCCAACTTATAACGGGAAGGCAGTGGGAAAGTTCTCTTATGATTTCTCCTCTACGGGAGAGGAGATAGGTTATGTTTACGCACCTATAAACTGCCATATCCTCCTCCCCGGTCAGCCCACAACCTTAATCGTTCCCATCTATGGCGATGGTTCAAATCATACCTTTACCTACCGTTTTGTTGATAGGACTGGGGAGGTCTTCCAAGGAAGCATAGGAGCTATCAATTGGGAAGGATGGAAGGAGATAACACTACCCCTCACTGAAAAAGCCACTTTCTCCTGGGGAGGCAATAACGACCACAAGATAGACTACCCCATCCACCTATCTCAATTGATAATAGATAAGAATTCCAACTCCCTCCCCTTGAAGGGAGCAGTTTACCTGGGGGATATCTTCGTGCAAACGAAGGATGCAAAACCTGAGGAGCTCTTTCTCTTTGATGTCAAAGCGGATAAACCGCAGATGATTTATAATCCCGGTGATACCGCCACCCTTTCTTTTCTTGCCTTGAACAGAGATGATGTGCAAAGGGATGTGGCATTTAGCGTTCAAGCGAGGGATTTCTTCGGAACGATGGTATTGGAAAAGGAAGTCAAAATGAGCATCCCTCCTCAAACAGTGAAGACCGCTGACATCAAAATCCCTCTCAAGAAATTGGGCTCCTATATAGTTGATGTAAAAACCGAGGAGGGAAGCTGGAGTAAACAAGCGGTTCTCAGCGCTCTCCCACCCTTCCATAAAGGGAGACTGGATATCGCCTCTCCCTTCGGGATAAATGGGCATATTCCAAACGATAGGGAATTATTTATGATGGAGAGGGCGGGAATCAAATGGTGCAGAATGGATTTCCTCTGGGAGATAAATGAGCCGGAGAAGGATAAATTCAATTGGAAGACATTTGACGAGGTCTTCGCAAATGCAAGAAAACACGCCGTTTATCCTCTTCCCATCCTTTGCTATAACTCCCGCTGGGGAAGCAAAAAATCGGAAAATGGAAAAGGAATAGTTCCCGATTTGAACAATTGGATTCCCTATGTGAAGGAATCGGTTAAAAGATACAAGGATTTCGTGAAGTATTGGGAGGTTTGGAACGAGCCAAACATAGGTTTTTGGACGGGAACTTTAGACGAATATGCGGAGCTGTTAAAGGAAACCTATAAAGCGATAAAGGAAATGGACAAAACCGCGAAGGTCGCTATGGGTGGAACCGCTGGAACTGACCTTCACTTCATTGAGGAGCTTTATAAGAGAAATATCCCTTTTGATATCGTGAACATTCATCCCTATGGCTATCCAACACCTCCTGAGAGGTTCCTTGAGGGACAGATTAAAGCTTGTAGGGAGCTGATAACGAGATATGGAGATGAAAAGAAACCGATTTGGATAACGGAATATGGTTGGCCTAATCATATTGGACCAAATGGAGTAGATATAATAACACAAGCTAATTATATAGTTAGGGCTTTTGTAATCGCTTTGGGAGCAGGGGTGGAGAAGATATTTTGGTATGATTATCAGAACGGTCCTGACCCAACTTACAACGAGCATAACTTCGGCATCGTTTATATGGGAGATATCCCCAAACCCTGTTATGTGGCTCTCTCCACGATGACGAGGCTTCTGGAGGGGAAAAGATTCCTGAAGAAATTGGATATGCCTGAGGATTGTTATGCCTATGTTTTTCAAGGGAAAAACAGAGATGAGGCGATTGTAATGTGGGCTATGGAGGAAAACGAAGTTGCTTTGGAATGGAAAGGGAAAGGCAAGCTGGTTGACTTGATGGGAAATGAAAAGCCGATTTCCTCAAATGGTCTGCTTAAGCTCAAGCTCGCACCCAGCCCAGTTTTTCTCCTATGCAAGGGCGATAAGCTTCCGAATGTTGCCTTCCGCTGGGAAAGGGATTCAATAGAGATTATGCCGATTGAACCCGCCACAAACAAACTCCTACTCAGAGCTCATTCTCCTCTCTCCCTTTCTATCTCTTTTACCACCCCGAAAGGGATAGAGGTTTCCCCTTCTATTTGGAAGGCGAATTTAAGGCAGGGAGAATGGGTAAAAACCTTCTATTTCAAAACGCAGGCTATTTCTTATGGAAGCTACAAAATGATTGCCCATATAAAGGTTAACGGTCAAATCTTCAATCTTACCCAAAAGCTATCCGTTATACCACCCTACAAGGTTTGGCTTTACCCATCTCCCCTTGACCAAAAATTAAAGATAAAGGTGAAAAATTTATACAAAAAGCTCAAAGCGGAAGGACTTGTAGCCTCCTTGCAGACCCCATCCGCTATACTGAAATATCTTTCCGCCTACTTCCCGATATTCAAACCCGGTGAGGAATCCGTTCGGGAAGTTCCTTTGCTCATTGACCTTTCAGATGTTCCCCTGGCTTATAAAATCAGCGTCAATTTGGATGATAAAAACGGTGTGAAACTGAGCTACGAAAGAAAGGTTTCCTTTTTCACCATCAATAAAGCGGAGGGCAATCCATTGGATGAGGGAAATCCGCAATGGGAGAAAATCACTGGGATAGTGTTAGATAAGAAGGAGTTCGTGCAAAAGATGGAGGATTGGAGAGGTCCAAACGACCTCTGGGTAGAGGGGAAATTCCTTTGGGATGACGAGAATTTCTATCTTTACATCACAGTTGTTGATGATGTCTTCTTTAATGATTTTCCTCCTGATGAGATTTGGCAGGGGGACAGTGTCCAATTCGCAATTGCTCCTGAGGATAGGCACGAGAAAGACGAGCCCTTTGTCCAGATAGATATAGCGAAAGCCAACGGCAAGGATATCGTTTACAGGAGGGCTTTTGCAATGCCCCTAAAAGAAGGAGAGATAAATTTCAAGGGAAAGATTAGCTTACAGGGGAACAAGATAATTTATTTGGTGGCTATTCCCTGGAAAGAGCTTGGAATTAAGCCAGAAAGCGGCAAGAGCCTCGGATTTTCTTTTCTTGTAAACGATAACGATGGAAAGGGAAGACGGGGTTGGATGGAATGGGGCGGAGGGATAGGATGGGAAAAGAATCCCGCTGATTTCTACGATTTGACCCTAAAATAGGAGGGGTAATAAATGAAGAAGCTGATGATGATTTTGTCATTGTTTTTATTTTATAAAATCGGCTCGGGAGATGAGCTCAAAATCCTTTCTGCCAATGTTGAACCTCTTGCGATAAGGGAAAACCTCGTAATTAATCCAAGTTTTGAGGAAGTTCAGCAGGGGCAGAAGCTTCCCGCTGGATGGATTTGGGATAAAAGAAACACAAACGCCACTTGCGAATTAGACGCTAATATATCCCATACCGGCAAGTTCTCCCTCAAGTTCACCAATGGCACTCCTTTCGGAGCCCACATCTATGGCACTCTATGGACCGCTCAACCAATTCACCTTACCCCTGGAAAGCCCTATGTCCTAAGCGCCTATGTCCTCTCAGATGACCCTGGCGTTGCCTGGTTAGGTGGAGGGCATAATTGGCAATTTCGCCTGGCAATTCCTCCTACAAAAGGGAAATGGAGGAGAATCTGGATGAGATTTATTCCCTCTGAGGAGGATAGGGATTTCATCCTCCGCATAAATACTGACAGTCCGACAAAGGGATTTTGGGTAGACGACATCAAATTGGAGGAGGGTGAAGAACCCACACCGGTTATTTTCCCAATCACCAAACTCACGGTTGAGCCCCTATGGGATGCGACAAAAGAGTTTTCTGGGGATGGAGAATTCACCCTCCAGTTCGTCATTTACTCCCCAAGGGAAACTCCCCTCCAGCTCCAAGCAAGCATAGGCAATTACCCAACTTTTAGGAAAAACATCTCCATCCCTTCCGGGGTTTCCCGCCTCTCGTTGAGCGGTTTTGCAAAAGGCATACAGGGAAAGCAGGAAATCGAGCTCAAACTTTACGGAGAAGGGGAAACTTTCCCTTCCTCCTTTCCCTTATTCTTCATCTCTTCCTCAAACGCTGAATCTCGCTTGAAGAAAATTGAGGAAGGCTTGCCCATCTTAAAGAAATCCCTTGATGAGCTGAAAAGAAAAGGTGAGGATATCTCCTATCCCCTCGTTACCTACACCGTTCTTGAGAACTTCACGAAATATGCGGAGGAAGATTTGGCATATTATAGAGAGAGGAAAGAGGAATGGGTTCTCAAAAGGGCTCTCTTCGCCATAGAGGATATGGAGAAGATGGCGGAAAGATTGAGGAAAGAGCTGGGGAAAGGAATGAAAGGGAAAATCCATTTCCCAAGGGTTCCTCGCTGGACGGGGGAGGAAAGACCAAAGATAGCCGGCTCCTCCTTCATTGGACCCGTTAGATACGCTGGCTCCCCAGCTATAAGTAGGCGAAGCATATTTTTCACTGGTTATGGTCATTTTGGGCAGGTAAGGTCTGATATTGAGAAGTTCCCAAGTTACGGGATAAACATCATTCAGATAGAATTCGGACCTAATTCCATCTTCCCAAGCGAAAATGGGGTTTCCGATGCTCCGATAAAGGAGACGCTGGCGGTTTTGGATAGGGCTAAAAAAGCTGGCGTCGCGGTAAACCTCCTCATCAGCCCCCATTACTTCCCCAGCTGGATGTTGGAAAAATATCCTGAATTAAGGAAGAGAAGAGAGGGTTTCCTCCAATACTGCCTCCACGCACCTCAAAGCAAGGAATTGCTACTGCGTTATATCAAGACAATCATCCCACCCTTGAAGGACCACCCCGCTTTACACAGCATTTGCCTTACAAATGAACCGATTAATATAGAGGAGCCCTGTAGTTATGCCCTCAAAGATTGGCATCTTTGGTTGGAGAAAAAGCACAAGGATATCGCCTCTTTAAACAAAAATTGGGGGACAAATTTTTCCTCCTTCACGGAGATTCCCCTGCCCAATCCCTTTGACCCCAACTTCAATCTGCAATCCCCTCTGGGGATGGATTATGTCTTTTTCAATCAGGAGTGGTTCGCCGGCTGGCATAAGATGTTGGCTGATGCCATCCACGAGATAGCGCCCGACCTACCCGTTCACGCCAAAGCTATGACCTGGACACTGACAAACGATGTTGATGTCCGCTATGGGGTGGATGCCGAGCTCTTCGCTGATTTCAGTCAGATAAACGGAAACGATAGCGCCAATTTCTATTCCTATAGTTCAGGGGAATTCGCCCAAGGCTGGATTGCTAATCTTCTTCCTTACGACCTCCAACGCTCAATGAAGAACGCTCCCATCTTTAATAGCGAAAACCACCTCATCCCTGACAGGGAAAACCGCTATGTCCCACCAGAGCATATAAAATGCGCCCTATGGCAGGAAGCGATTTACGGGCAATCCGCAACTACAATCTGGGTATGGGAAAGAACTTATGACCCGAAAAGCGATTTCGCAGGAAGCATAATGCATCGTCCTTTATGCGCTGAAGCGGTGGGGATAGTTAACCACGATTTGAATCGCCTCTCAGAATATGTGAGCGCTATGCAAGAGATAAAGCCTTCTGCATTTATAATAATGAGCAATTCAGCGAAAGTTTGGGACAGGGGACGCTATTCAGATTGCCTGGGAAAGCTCTACACGGCTTTAACCTTCTCTGGAGTTAGAGTGGGCTTCGTGAGCGAGAGACAATTGGAGAGAGGTGAATTGCCACCCGCTAAGCTCATCTTCGTTCCTGATATGCTTCATATTTCCGATAAAGCCTTTGAGGGTCTCAAGAATTTCAAAGGGAGAATTGTTTTTCTTGGGGAGGGAGACCTATTAACCCACAACGAATACAATCAACCACGCAAGGAAAGGCTTGAAGGAGATAGAATAGGATGCCGGTATGGGGAAACCTCTTGGCTGGATATCTGGGTCGCCCTTCAGCCTAAATTGAGGGAATGGGGTATACAACCTTCCATAGCAGTTGTGGATAAGAGCGGTAAACCAATCTGGGGCATTGCTTGGCTCAGTAAGGATACCGAAAAAGGGAAACTAATTAATCTCTGTAATTACAGAAATGAAAAAGTTGAAATAAAGCTGAGGAATGCCAGTGGAAAGGCTATTGAACTGGTTAGCGGGAAAGAAATCTCCACCTCCAATATCAGCCTTTCTCCTTTGGAATACAAATTCATTCTCATAGAAGGGAGATGACTTGTGATGGCGCCACGCAAATACAGACCAAAAGTCAAGCTCGGCGTGGACATCTTCCTTGAGGAAAATCTCAAGGAATGGAGGAAAGCAAGACTTGGTTTAATATTGAACCAAGCAAGCATAACCACGAAGCTCCTGCCCACACTATGGGCGTTGTTGGAGAAAGGAATGCTCGTTTCCGCTTTGTTCGCTCCTGAGCACGGTATGTTCGGGGAAGGAGAGGCGGGTGAGGAAATCAAATTCGCCATTGATGAACAAACCGGCATCCCCATTTATAGCCTGTATGGGGAAGCGAGAAAGCCAACAGAGGAAATGTTAGAAGATGTTGATGTCCTCGTCTGGGATTTGCCCGAGATAGGGGCGAGATATTCCACTTACATCTCCACCTTGGTCCTCTCTATGCAATCCGCTGCGGAGAAAGGCATCCCTTTCCTTGTTCTGGATAGACCGAACCCCATCGGTGGTAAGAGAGAGGGCAATATCTTGGATGATAAGTTTCGCTCCTTCGTGGGAATGCTTCCCATCCCGAACCGCCACGGGCTCACGCCAGCTGAGCTCGCCCTTTACGCAAAAGATATATATAATATGGATTTAGACCTGCGCATTTTCCCTATGGTCGGCTGGAAACGAAAGATGTTCTACGATGACACAGGTCTAATATGGGTTAACCCTTCCCCTAATCTTCCCCATTTGGAGAATGTCCTGCTCTATCCTGGAGCGTGTCTTTTGGAGGGAACGAATATCTCCGAAGGTAGAGGCACAACGATGCCTTTTCAAATTCTCGGTGCTCCCTGGATAAAAGGATTTGAACTTGCGATGACTTTGAACTCTAATAGCGAGGGAGTCTTCTTTAGAGAAGTTAAATTCGTGCCTAATTTCTCAAAATACAAAGGCGAGCAGTGCGATGGGGTAGCGGTCCATATTCTCGACCCCGAAATTGACATCGTTATGCTTTACATCTTCATAATCCAAACGATTAAGGTTATGTATCCAGATAAGCTTCGTTGGTTGAAGAGGGAGAAGGGATATGTGATAGATTATCTCGCTGGGACGGATTTGCTGAGGAGGACGATGGACGAATTAGGAAGTTTTTCCGAGGTTTTCACTCTCTGGGATGAGGAATTGGAGAGCTTTGAGGAGACAATCCAGCCCTATCTTATTTATCCCACCTCGTATTAAAACGGGCTTGCTCGCTTGCGCTCGCAACTCGCAGGAAATGCTTCGGCTTTCCAAATGAAACACTTTTGGGTAATGGAAAATTTCAAAAAAGACATAGGAAAGTTTTCCCTAAACTTTAAAGCCTTAGCACCAATGTTTAAAGAAATAGACTTTTAAGAGTGCATCATGGATGGACAGATTATTTAAAAATTCAAAATATGAGAATTGAGGGACAATTCTCGGGATAAATGTCGGGTATTCATCCCGATTACGAATTGGAGGATTACGAATTGGAGCAGGATTTTCAATTTATTTTTCCCCATACCAACAACAAAGCCGAAGCTATTTTGTTTGTTGTCCCTTTCCTGCATTTCCTTTATGCC
>JBMFMH010000092.1:0-7866 GCA_049970775.1 bacterium
TTATGCAAGGGGAAATATAGACCAACAGTGACGGAAGGTGAAGATTTGCTTCGCTGTCGCAATGACGGAGGAATACCCTGCCAGACTTCGTCTAGCACCCTTCTATTTTTATTCTCCTATGACCTTAACTATCACCCTCCTCGTGCGTGGACCATCCATCTCTATGAGAAAAATATTTTGCCAAGTTCCCACATCTAATCTTCCCTGTGTGAGGGGCATTAGGACGAAGGGCTTGAAGATTATGGAGCCCAAATGCGCTGTTGCGTTATCATCTATACGGTTGTGAAGATAATGGCGGCTTTGGGGGAAGAGTTCCTCAAGAAAAGAGAGAACATCCCTCATCAATCCGCTTTCATGCTCGTTCAGATAGAGCGCGGCAGTAGCATGAGGGACAAAAACTAAGACCATCCCCTCCTTTACGCCGCTTTTCGCTACTATCTCTCTTACTTGTGAGGTAATGTCTACAAGCTCCCTGTGCTCTCTCGTCCTCAGAGAGAATTCCGCTGAATAAACCATAAACCTCACCTTCCTTCGGAGACCTCTTCTATAAATTTCTTTATATCTTTTAATCTCTTGTGCAAAACCTCGTAGACGATTTCATAGTTAATTTCGGTATAATCGTGGGCAAGAATGTTTCTGAAGCCAACCATTCTGACTAATCGTTCAGAAAGCTCTCTATCTATAATGCCTTCCTCCTCCAAAATTAGGAAACTTTCAGCCATTGTTGTCGGTTTTCTAAGGTTTTTCAGAGAAATAATCGCCTGAGCTAAATCAATCGTGGATTGAATCGCTAAATATAGGTAGCGCTCCACAGCACCTCTAATATCAATGTTTTCTTTTATTTCTTCACAGGAATACTTCTTGTATTGTTCCAGGATTCTTAAATACTTTCTCACATTGCTGACCTTGTTTTCTATATATGAAAAATTAGTCATAATTTCGCTTCATCCTTTTGTTAGCTTATGTCTCTTTAAAATGCTGTGGAAGTCAAAATATTCCGTTAAAATCCTCGGCTCAACTAACACTTTGAATGCTTCTCTTTCAAAAAGCAACTTGCCTTCTTTTATGATATTGTATTTCAACTCGGGATAATCAACTTCATTAAGTATAACAACATCCACTTCGTCGGTTCTCAGGACCTCGCTAATGCTCGTAATTAGTTCTAATTTGATATCAAATATCTTTTTTTTGTCCATTTCCTCAAGATAAACGGCGAAATCATAATCGCTCAAAGGACCTATTAAACCTCTCGCCCGGGAACCGAAGAGGTAGACCAGCTTTATCTCCTTGTATTTCTCAAAAATTGGCTTTAATTTGCTTTTCAAAGCCTCTATATCCATTAATAAAAATTTTAATTCTTGTGAACGAAAAATCAACTTTATGGTTGATGGATGGATTTTGTTGCTGGTATAGGGATAAATAGATTTAACATATTGCGCTACTTCGTGACCGGGATGAAAGCTGAGCGTTCTTCCCGAGAATTGGAAATTTATTATATACACTTTTTGGGGTGAAAAAGAGAAAACACAGCGGTGCCCCTCTTGAAAATCAAATTTTTCAAAGGATGCATATATCATATAAAAACACATTTCTTTAAAATCCCGTGAAGCTCTCTTTCGTTTATTTAAATTTCTCCCTTTCTCGTTCCATTTACTGGCAGTAAATAGGGCGGAATAAAAGCTATTTTCTTCTCTTTCAAAATTTTGCAACAAAGCCGATAGATGTATATTGACTGTTGTTTTGAAAAGATATAAAATGCATTGACAAAAAAGCAAGGAGGAGATAGATATGGAGGAAAGAATAACCGAGCTATTAAATACGATGAGCATTGAGGAAAAAGTTGCTCAGCTATGCTCGGTTGGCGGCGAGCATCTTTTAGACCACGAAAGGTTTGCTGTGGAGAAGGCTGAGGAAATTCTCAAAAATGGAATGGGGCAATTGAGCTACATCCTTCGTCATCTGGAACCTGATAAAGGGGTGGAAATAGCTAACGAAATCCAGAGATTTGCCCTTGAGAGGACTAAATCTAAAATCCCTATCATTATCCACGATGAATGTCTTCACGGTTGCGTGGCGAAAAAATCAACCAGCTTCCCTCAGTCAATAGCGCTTGCAAGCAGTTGGGACCCTGAGATGGTTTACGATGTTGCGGTAATTATAGGCAAGGAGACGAGAGCAAGAGGCATTCATCAGGCACTATCCCCCACAATAAACATAGCAAGAGATGTAAGACACGGCAGAGTAGAGGAGACCTATGGCGAGGACCCCTATCTGACCTCCCGGATGGCGGTTGCCTTCATTAAGGGACTTCAGAGCGAGAAGGTAATCGCTACCCCGAAGCATTACGCTGCTGATTTCGCCGGCGATGGAGGAAGAGATAGCAGCGCAACCTATTTTTCTGAGAGAACCTTGAGGGAAATCTTCTTTCCAGCCTTTAAGGCGAGCATTGAAGAGGCGAAGGCATGGTCAATTATGGCTGCTTACAATTCAATAAGTGGGGTGCCATCCTCCTCCAACAAATGGCTCCTGACGGATGTTCTGCGGGGTGAATGGGGATTTGAGGGCTTTGTAGTTTCCGATTATGGCTCGGTTTGGGGACTTTATGGTGCTCATAAGGTGGCGGAATCCCTTGCAATAGCTGGAAAGCTGGCTCTGGAGGCAGGATTGGATGTGGAGCTACCTCACTCGGTTTGCTTTCCCGAGATGCTAAAGCTCATAAAAGAGGGAGGGGTTTCTAAGGAAGCGTTGAACGAGGCTGTGAGAAGAGTATTAAAGGCGAAGTTTTGGTTGGGGCTCTTTGATAATCCTTTTTCCAACCCTGAATATGCAAGGCAAATCTGCGATTGCGACCAGCATAGGGAGTTCGCCTTGAGGGTTGCGGAAAGATGCATCGTCCTTCTTAAAAATAACGGTATTCTCCCTCTGCCAAAGGATATTTCTTCCCTCGCAGTGATTGGTCCCAATGCGAATGAGATAAGGCTTGGAGGATATAGCGGTTATGGAATGAAAGTTGTGACTCCGTTGGAAGGAATATTGAGGAAGGTAGGAAAAGGAACAAAGGTATACTTTGCGGAAGGATGCAAGGTGAGGGATTATTCCAAGAGCGGTTTCGCAAGGGCGATTTCCGCAGCCAGCAAGGCGGATGTCGCTATTTTGGTTATGGGCAACTCGGAGGAAACAGAAGGGGAAGGAAGAGACAGATGCAACCTTGATTTGCCTGGTGTTCAGGAGGATTTGATAAAGGCTATCGTTGATACGGGAACGCCGGTAATCGTTGTGCTCATCAATGGAAGCGCTATAACGATGAGCAAGTGGATTGACTATGTAGATGCAGTGGTGGAAGCTTGGTATCCTGGTGAGGAGGGAGGAAATGCGATAGCAAATGTCATCTTTGGCGATTATAATCCTGCTGGTAGGTTGCCAATCACTTTCCCCAGATATACGGGACAAGTTCCCCTTTATTATAACTACCGACCTTGTATTAGGAGCCTGGATTATGTTGAAGTGCGAGGGAGACAGCCTCTATTTCCCTTCGGTTTTGGTCTGAGCTACACCACTTTCAGTTATAGGAATTTGAGGGTTTCCCCTCGGCAGGCTGGTGTTGGAGATAAGATAAAAGTGACAGTTGAGGTGGAGAATAGCGGTAAATATGAAGGGGACGAGGTTGTTCAGCTTTATGTTAAGGATAAATTCAGCAGGATAGTGAGACCGATATTGGAATTGAGGAGGTTCAAGAGGATACACTTGAAGCCGGGAGATAAGGAGATAGTGGAGTTCATCTTGGATGAGGAGGACTTGGCTTTCTTGGATGAGAATTTGAAGCCAACTGTTGAGCCGGGTGAGTTTGAGGTTATGGTTGGTGGGAACTCGGAACAGGGATTGAGGGCTACATTTGAAGTAAGATAAAAAAGAGTGAAGGAGGGGCTCCTTAGGGAGCCCCTCCTTCACTCAATCCTTACCCGCTTTCTCAATCTCTATCTCCTCGCTGTGAAAACTCCATTCTATCTTAAGATATTCCCCTTCCGCTTCCTGAATCCAGCTTTTTCTTTCTTTAGTTAGCGAGTTCGTTATCGTGATTTTGTGCCTTGAACCTCTATCTATTTTGTATTCTCCATTCCCCAAAAGAATCGTGCCAGCGGTAGTGAACATCGGCATCGTGCTAACATTGTCATTGCTTAAATATACCTGCCCTCCCCTCCCCAATACTTTCAATTTCACCTTCTCCTTGTCATAGCTCATTACTTGAACGATTAAATCGCTCGGCTGAATTTGGAGAGGTATTGGTTGGGAAAGAACCCGCAGTTCCCCCTCGTTTAAAGGAACTATCACCTCTTTTTCTGCTTCCCCATAAGGGGCAGTCACACAGCCCACATAAAATTTATCTTCAGGGGTTATGTATGTCAGGGTTGTCTTCCTTGGAAGGAGGTTAAGAAGGGCTACCCCATCCTGCAGGAAGACGATTCTTCCCATTGATGGAAATAAGGAATCAAGGAGGTAGCTATTTTCTCCCCAACCAAAGAGGGAAAAATGGAACTCGTTGAAAAGCTTATTATAAGGCAACCAGTTTCGCCAAAGAGGAAAGGTGGAGTAGATAGTCCAGCCAAGTCCTACCTTCTTTACCATTATCCCCGCAACCGCCATCCTTCCACCAGCCCCTACAAGGGAGCCCAATGTAGCCAATATATCGGTTTTCGCACCTACATAGACAAAGCCTATACAACCATCCACCGAGAAACCTTTGGCATTCCCGTTGCTTTCCATATTCTTCTTCAACAAGGGGAAAAGCGGATGTTCAATGTTTATCTTGAAATTGCCTCTCCCTTTCGTTATCGTGAAAAAGCCATCTATCCCGAAATTATCCCTCAAAAATTTCGTAGTAGCTGATAAAGCCCCTCCTTCGTAGCAATCAAAACCGATGTCAGCGACTAATATTCCGCCAAGTAAAACGAAACTCTGCAAAATCTCCTTTGCCTCAGCTGGAATTAAGAAGGCAGAAGGAGCCAAAATGACTTTATATTGATAAATGTTGATTTTGTCCAAATCCTCAATGCTCAGAAAATCAAACCCGCCATAAATAGAGCCCAGTCTAAGGGCATAAAAAAGGTCGCTTGGCTGATTTAAAAGGGTGGATTTAAAGAAACCGTAAAGCCCCCTTCCGTTTAGATTGTAGCCTTCAAGAAACGGTTCATATAAAATGGCAATCCTATTAACCGGTTTTATGGGGGTTCTTTTTTTCATCACAATCTCTCTCAATTCGGGCAAATCCTTCAGGTTAGCCCAGCTATCAAAGCCGATTCCACCCGCCCCCTCAATATAGGCATTGTTTATCCATTGTTGAAGCATAAAGGGAGTCGTTTTATATTCCCCTTCTTTAGTTATCTTGAGGATTGTTAAAGGGGTGAATAATCCGCCCCTTCTCGCTATTGCGATGCCGTGGGGATTATGAGCGAGGATGTCCATTTCCACTTCCCCTGGATAGAGAGCTACGCAGATTCCGTCGTATCCGAGCGGAACCGAGACGATTGATTTATAATCCCTCAACATACCAGTGATTATCCAGTGCTCCTTATTATTATCAACGCCCTTTAATTCTCCAAGCCACAAATTAAGAAGGTCTCGTAAGCTCCACCACTTATAGACCGCTAGGTCAAGGGAAGCCCTGCTTACCCCATAGCGAGGGACCTCTTTCTCCTTGTCAGCCGATAGTTTTTCAACGAGGTCAAGTGTTACCTCTGAGGGGAAATTAACCTCCGTTCCCCAAGCTTGTGATAGATTAGGAAAGGAACCATACCACATTAAAAGATAGGAAAGGAAATCCTCCTCGCTATATTTCACCGCTACCGCTGGGTCGTAGCCTAATGCCCACACGAGCTTAGGTATATCCTTGAACTTCTCCACGATGGTTTTCACCCACTCTGAGGTTCTTCCCCGATAATCTTGGTTCAAGGGACTACATACACCGAGAGCCGGGCTTTCCAGATGAAGGCAGAGGATTGGTATAAGGTCTTCTTTAGTTGCAAGTCTTATCAGCGCTTCCTTCTTCTCCATTTGGGAATCGTTGTAATAAATATCCACCCAAATGGAGTTGAATCCCCATTTCTTATACTCTTGAAGTTCCTTTGCATCTTGAAGACCGAGAGCGAAAGAGAGAAAAGGGAGGGAATGGGCTTGGAAGGTAGAAAAAAGGAAAAGATAGAGGAGGAAGCTTTTAACGGAAACGAGCGTTCTCATATATTCAAGCAAAGGGTTTTTAACTCTCGTTCAATAAGACTGGGGAAACGCTCCTCCGCTATCGTTAGGTATTCCTTTATCCACTCCTCCTCTATTCCCTTTGCCCATTTCAAGGGCTCATATCTACAAATCATACTCAAGAGGAAAGATATGGCTAAATGAGCGCTCGGCTCCTCTAAAGAGAGAACTCTGGGGAAATCCATACCATCCACGCATCCGAGGAGGTCCTTCATTTTCCAGCGGGTGCCTGATTTAATCGGCGAGTTGGCAAAGCAAAGGTGAAGGCTCTGGAAAAGCCCTTTTTCCTTAACGATTACCTCCTCTTCAAGGAGAGTTCCCCCTTCCCTTCTTGCGCCCCTATTCGTCAAGCCGTGGGTGGGCTCATCTTTTGGGGTAGTGGATTTGGCTGCGATTAACGCCTTTGCGAAAAGTGAAAAGGAGCAGAAAAGAAGATGGGGTTTACTTAAAAGGGAAGCCGATTTAGCAAGGTTTAAATACTCCTTCGCCTGGGAAAGGCAAAAGGAAATATAATGTTCAAGCTCATCTTCCCTTTTTGAAACGATTGGCGTATTCCCTTGTGAGCTGTAAGTAGAATTTTCCATATTCAACGCTCGGTTCAATCTCCGTTCCCTCGTGCCATTCGTTAAATGAGCATATCAAGACCCAATCAACATCTGCTTTTATGGCATCTTCCCATAGCTTTTGGTAAAGCTTTCCATCCTCCCTAAGACGAACTATCGGGTTATTCTGCCTAACATTGGAATCGTCATAACCGGGTATCACCGTTGCACAGGAAATCTTCCCTCTTTTTGAGCAAATCTCCTTACAACTCCTATATCTTTTATACATATCCGCTTTTGCCAAAATAGCTCCTATAGGATTATATTCGTGCAAGCCATCAAACACATCAAGCCAGCGGGAGTCAAGGGAATCCGCAATAAAAAGCACATTGCCCTTCCTTAACCTTTTCACCTCATCTATGACATCCCTCCATTTGCTACCCAGTTGTCCCATTGCTCTACCATATATGAATATCACCGGTTTATTACCAACCTTAAAGAAGGCGGGACTATCGGCGTACTCATTTAAGATATACATCAGGTCCTTGACCGTTGCTTCAACTTTATCCACCGCCACTTGGGAAACGGTTTCATAGTAGATAGTCAGCTTCACGGGAATCCCCTTTTCCTTTTCCGCTATCCTCAAGGCTTTTCTGAAAGCTCTATCTGTAAAATCATCCATTCCCCACCAGCTGTAAATGAGAGCATCTATTCTCGCCCATTTAGCGAGCGATAGATGTTTCTTGATAACCTCCGGGTCATTTGAATCGTATAGCTTGAGGGGATGATTCGTTGTTGCGCTATCGGGCAAGTTGTCCCCTAATAATATCTCGGGATTATGACCTGCTTCATTCCAATGCACCCAATTGCCGGAAACTGAGGGTGTTCCATACCAGGGATAATAGAAGGCGAGCACCCTCTTTTGGGGAAAGGCAAGTGCACAGGAAAGCAAAAGGTAAAAGAGGTAATTCCTCATCATATCATAATAAAATATCACCTACGCTCCAAATAAGTCAAGTTTTTGGGCTTTGTTGAACAAATCGAATAAAAAATCTTTTCCTTATTTTCTGTAAAT
>JBMFMH010000093.1:0-7755 GCA_049970775.1 bacterium
CCAATAATGCTTCTCCCCTTAGGGGTTCTTCGGAAATTGATTTTTGTAGATTTTTGAAGATAACAAACCTCTAAATGAATTTTAGCGAGATATAAAATCATATGATTAACTTTCCATCAAATATGGCTATAAAATAACTTTTAATCCTATTTATGCAGAAATTGAGCTTTACATTTCTGAAATGAAATTAAATGGTGCTACGATTTCTTCGGTGATCTTCGGAAAAAATTTAATATATCCTGTCCAACAATGCCTTCTGCACACCTATTACATCCCTTTCTAACATTTTCTTATCCGCTACCTTGTATATGTATATGCAATCACGCTCCTTGTCTATTATCTTCTCCAACCCCTTCTTTATCCTCTCTAATTTCGCCTCCGTTACCTCTCCCTCAAACGCGGAATTCTGCACCCAATGCAATTTCGTCCGCAAAAATCGCCGAACTTTGTTTAACCTCTCAACTTCTACATCATAAACAACGATGATGTACATTAATTATCACCACCATACTTTAAAAGCTTTATATTCTTCCATTCCGCTTAAGTGACGAATCAACTTATAACATTCCAAGCGGAGCAATTGTCTATAGGAAACATAGCGATTTAACCTCTTATGCTTTATACTCCGCGCCAGCATCTCGTCAAATTCTTTTATGAATTTCTTCCTCCCTTCCTCATTCAAATATGTCAATCCAACTTCTTCAAGGAAATCTTTCTCGCTCATCATCCCTTTGTTGATAATCCTGAAAATCAATCTGTCAACATATATAGGCTTGAACACTTCGCTGATATCTAAAGCAAGGGAAAATCTCCTTTGCGAGGGCTCGTGTAAATAGCTTATCGTGGGATTGAGCTGGGTTGTATATATTTCGCTCAGAATGGCTGAATATAGTAGGGAATTCCCAAACGATATAAGTGCATTCACCATATTGTCCGGTGGACGCCTCACCCTTTTGAAATCACCTACTTCTATTTTCAATATGTCGTTAAAGGCGGAATAATATTTATCCCTTGCTCTTCCCTCAACCCCCATCAGCTCTTCAATTTCCTCCACCTGCCATACTTTTCCCATTTCCTCTTCTATTCCTTTAACCACTTCCTTAAGCCTTTCCTCTTTTTTCCTATAATACAATACATTGGATTTCAAGTTGAAAAGTGCCGCATTGACTATTTCTTTCGCAATTCTCAACCTTTTCTCCTTGTCAATGTAGTTAAGAACCTGTTGGACGAGAAGATGTCCCGATACTTGTGGCTGACGAGGGAAAAAGGAGCCTGTATAGAAACCATAATAATTGAAAAAGTGAACAACTACACCATTTTGGGCGAGAAAGTTTAAAAGCCTGCTGTTAAGGTCAACCTCGGAAAAAATGAAGATTTCCTTTACATCTTCTACGGGTATATAAGTCTTCGTATCCTCTTTTTCAAAGCATATAGTATTTTCTCTTCTTCTCAGCCTGCCAGCGCTGAAGATATAATAAGGACGCGTCAATGGTTTCACCCCCAGCAAAGGAGCTCATAACTACAGGAACGGCAAATTTTTCCCCTCTCTGCAGGAGGAACTTTATCACTTTTCAAAACTTCCCAAACTTTTCTCAAGCAATTTTCAACGAATTCCTCCGTCTTCTCGTCAAGCTCCACTATTTCCTTCCTTTTTTCTTTAGGAAACCTAATCTCCCCCTTTAAAATAACCCCACGCTTCTTAAAGAAATATAGGTAATAAGCCAGCTGTGCCCTCGTTGCCTCGTGCATCTTGGAGGAATATTTGACTTCCGTTATTCGTCTCTTCTCTAAAATCACATCTACTTTTATCAAATCTTCAATCAATAATTCCTTGGCTGAGGATCGCTCGTAGCTGGATTGATGTAAAATTTCCCCTAACTCCACTTTCTCCGATGTCTGCTCCATCCTTATTCCCCTGCTATACAGCCATAGCTTCCGTGGGCATATCAATAAATAGTTAATCATCAGCCCACCTACCTTCAGCTCCTCAAATTCCTCAAGCGTCAATCCCTTCAATCTATCATCACTCCTCTCATCGCTACCTCTGTCTCTCCTATCTTCTCCTCGTAAAAGCCTATCTCTTCATCATAGGGAAGATTGCAAACGAGGAAAACCCTCCTCCCTACCTCTAATGGACAAAATAAACCCTTGCCTTCCCTCTGCGAACTCGCTATCCACCACACAGGAACCGGCACAAGATGGGAGAGAACAAAACTCAAACTTAACCCCCCTTCACAACTCGGAATCACATCCCTCGGAACCACATCTATCGTGGGAACCTCAATTTCCCTCGTCCTAAAAGCCCTCCCTTCCTCCTCGCTGAACCTTATCTCCTCCACACTATGCCCGAATATCACCGTCTCCCGAAATAGGCGAGGAAGAAGGGAAACTTTCTCCAATCTCTCCCCCTCGTATGCCCTTGATGTCAACTCTATGAGCTCCCCCTGGGAAAAAGCCCTCTCCTCCAATAGCTCCCAACTCCGCTCCATTATCTCCTTCCTCTCCCTATAAGGATTCTCATCCTCAGGCAAAAATATATATAAAATGTATTCTCCTTCTTCTCCCCTCCTGTTCAACCTGCCCGCTCGCTGAACTAGCGCATCTATGGGCGCCAACTCCGTGAACATCGTCTGGGAAGAGATATCTAAGCTCACCTCAATTACCTGTGTGGCAACGAGGATGAAAGGCTCGTCCTTCTGCAATCTCTCCATTATCGCCCTCTCCTTCTTTCTTCTATGGGCATAGGCGAAGCGGGAATGAATAAGCAGGCAGGGTAAACCCTCCTTTTTCAAGCGAAGATATACCCTCTGCGCCCTTCTCACTGTGTTCAAAATCAAAAACTGCTTCTCCCCTTTTCCATTCCTTCCCTTTATCTCCTCTAAAACTTCTTCGCTGAGATTTCCATCCCTATCCACTAAAAATTCCTCCCTTTTCCGCAGGCTAAAACGAACCTTCCCCTTCCCTTCTTCATCCTCTATGAGATGATAATCCCTAATTCGCAGTTCTTGAAGCAAGAAATCAGGAAGAGTAGCGCTCATAAGGAGGTGGGGGATTTTCATCTCCCTCAAGAGGCAAAATGTTTCCCTCAAATGGGAAAGCATAAGGTAGTCGTAGCAGTGAACTTCGTCAAAGACCAGCGCTGCTGTCTGAAGATTGCCGAAGGCGAAATCAGCTTGAGGAAAGCCATGAAGAAAGGAAAAGAGGATGTGGTCAACGGTTGTAACCACTATCGGCTTGCCCATCACCTCGCCCCAGAGATTCTCCTCCCTTAACAGGGGAAGGAACTCCTCCTCATCTATATCCATCCCCTGTGTTTGAAATTTCAGCTTGTTTAATTCCATTTGCTCCAGAAAGCTCCTTCCGTGATAGAGGGCAACCTCTTCCCCGAATATTCTCCTTAACCTTTCCCGCATTGAGTTTGAAGTTACCTGTGTTGGCATAACGAAGATGAGGCGCTCAGCCCAGCCTTTCTCCCAAAGATTGAGGAACCAAAGGAGTGCTCCTTCCGTCTTGCCCCTTCCGCAAGGGGCTCGCAGGATGAGGAAAGGATGAGATGTTGATGATAGGGCGAGTTGGAAAGGATAGGGGGTTCGGTTTTGAAGGATGTCCTCCTTATTAGGAGGGATTAGGGTGGGGATTTGGATATTTTTCTTTTCCGAGAAGGCTTTGCTTGCCAGCCAATCGCTAAGCTTGACAAGGGAGAGGAAATAGGAGAAGATGCTTTTCAATTTGGTCTCTCCCCATTCTTCAATTTTTTTATGGATTAATTCTTGCAAAGCTTGGAGGATAATTTTTGCGTCTTTTATATAGACTGGCGATTGGGAAAGGGAGGGATGGGGTTTTATGGGGATATCGGGCTCGGAGGCGAAGATAGAGGAATGGAGGGCGGAGTGATGGGCGAGGATGAGGGCGAGGATGAGCGTGGGCTCATCCTCGCCCATTATATCTTTTACCCCTTTCTCTTTTAAAATCTCGTATGCCAAAGGAAGCGCTACCAGCCGATGCGATACAGGCGCTTTCCTGTTCTCTTTCAGAGCCTCCTGAAATTCCAAGCTCGCCTTCCCTATATCGTGAAGACGCAATGCCCAACGCAGATTCTCCCTCGCCCTCTTCTCCTCTATCTGCCAGCGCTGGCAGAAAGTCCTGAAAGTCGGGCGCCTCATCAGCTCCTCTAATACGAATAAACAATCCCTCGTGTGCTCCTCTAAGGATTGAAAGGAGCCATCCTCTCTTCTTTTAGCTAATATATCTTCGTGGTATTTCATTTGTTTTAGCATATGCTACTTTAGAGACGAACACCCCGCCAGCCGAAGGCTGGCACCCCTCGTCCTCTTCGTCATTGCGAGCCCGCCTGCTTTGCAGGCGGGCGTGGCAATCTCGATTTTAGATTGCTTCGTCGCTTCGCTCCTCGCAATGACGGAATAACAATGACGGAAGAACACCCGCCAGACTCGTGAGCGAAGGCGGAGCCTTCGCTGCGAGTGGGAATTGCACCGCAATTCACAGCTTCGTCCGACACCCCTCTATGAGAGGGGTAAGGTTCGCTTATTGTAGAGGGGAACGCCTTCCTCTTGGAAGAAGAAGAGCGGTAAGTTGAAATCTATCTGGAAAGGGAAGCTGGGAGGGAGGGAAAAGATGGGAGGATTTTCCCGCTCGCCATAGGCGAGCGGAAGGGTTATGTATTCGCATCCCTCATACATCCCATATATTAACCCCCAAACCTCACTCCCTTCCCCTTCCTCTACCTCTCCCTCCCAAACCACATCAACTATCACCATATCATCCGATTGCCCAAGATACAAGGGACGAAAGGGCTGATGTAAAGCGGTAAGCAAATCACGAAGGTATTCCTCATCCTCACTCGCAATGTAGAGAACATAGGAGGGACGAACGAGGAAGTAGCGATACATAGGGGAGGAGGGAAAGGAGGTGATTCTTCCCGCTCCTCTTTCCTCCCCACCTTTAAGCTTTAACAATTTCGCGACTTCCCTCTGGGATTTATCCAACTGCAGAGGTCTTATATTCATTAGGAGGAGCTCTTCTGCTCTTTCCGAGAAGGCAGGATATTCCGTCCAATGTATTCCCTTAGCGTTCCCGAACATACCTATAATGGTGGTGAAAGGCGGGATGGGGCGGGTGATGATGAGGGAAGTTGATGTTTTGGGGCGGAAACAAGCAAAATAGGGAAGGGTTATCTCTATCTTAGCGCCCAGCATCTTGGAGGATGAACCGCAGAAGGCTCTCCAATGCTGACCTCGGCGTTTCCCTCAGCTCAACGCCTTCATCTTTCAGGATTTCTTGAACCTCTTCCGTGTTATCTATCACCCCTTCTAATAGACCGGCGAAAAGCTTTTCGCTTTCATTCTTCACCTCGGAGATGATTTGCCTGAGGAGGGTGGTGTTTAACTTGCAATCCTCTTCCAGTTCCAAAGCTTTTTGCAGGCGATGGGAGTAGTTGGTTTGTGCGGCGGCTATTAGGATATCAGGAGTGAAGTCTGTGAGGAGGCGAGCCTGCTTGGAGTAATCGGAGAAATCAGCGATAGCCTCTAATAATAGGCGAAGACGCCTCTCCCTCTCCTCCTCTGAAACAACATCTTGCAGTTCAATCCTGTTGATGCCGTCCTCCTTCTTCAAATCCTCCACTCTTCCCAACCTCATTAAATCAACGCAGATGCCAGCCTTGTAGATATTGACCGCAAGCTCAACATTAACGATATCACCCTCAAGCTCACCTTCCCCAAGCCTATGTCTGCGGGTGAGAAAATCAACTACGGCGTTCTCATCGTAGGGCAAAAGCCCCATTGCGGGCGATACCTTTACTGGCGACAGGCGTATATTCGCTCCTCCCCTTTCACCAGCCTCCCTTTGGATAACTCCCATATAGCCGAAGAGGTCGCAGAGAACACAGTTTCCTATATCACCGCAGGTCTCACCCTTCTCGTCGGGAAGGCAAGCATCCTGAGGAGGAATCTCCCTTCTAATCGCTTCCTTTAGATAGAAGCGCATCGCCTGCCCGCTCACATAGGGATATTGCCTACCTCGCCAGCGATACCTTTTGATATCAACGAAGTTGCTTCCGCCTTCCCCGGAGTTGAGATTGGTTAAGCCCGTCTTGGAGAGCCATACCAAACTTATAGCCTTCAAATTCTCTCTCATCTTGTCTGCCTCCTTTCTCTTAATCTCCGCTTGGCATACTCCACGCTTATGAAGATGCCAAGCGTGTTCTTGATTTCCCCGAAGAGCTTTTCCTTGGCATTGATTAGCTCAACCAGCTGGTCAAGGGAATCGGGGGAAAGCCAACTGGCTTCTTCTTTCTCAAAATCAACGCCGATGAGAAGATGCCCTATCTCCTTGAGGGAATCAAGCATATCGGGTGGAGTTCGCACCCTGTCCATAAAGTTATAAAGGACGGAAGGCTTACCTCGGAGGTCACTTATGAGGGCAATCGTTCGCCCCGCCTTCCGCAATACCTCCAATTCCTGTTCCGTGAACATATCTTTACACCTCCATATTTTTAAAAATTCCAATAATTTTGCCTCGCCATCCGCTGGTGGCAAACTGGCAATCCAGCGAGGGTGAGGCTGAAGAAGGCGAGCGAAGGAATCGTAATCATCAGCGAGAAAGCTATGGGAAAGCTCCTCTCTCAGATTGTCCGTGCGCTTCCTCTCCTCTTCCCTTTTCCTTCTCTCCCCTGCATCCCTTATCTCAAGTCGACCGAGCAAATGGGCATATGGCTGGAGAGAAGAAGCGAGACATTCAATCAATGCAGATTTTACTTTTTCTGGAAGGGAGAAAGAGCCGAGGTCAACATTCTTCATTCCCCTTCCCTCGGGGATGCGAAGAAACCACCACTCATCAGGAATGTTCAAGCTTACCTCCCTTAGGCTCTTGACCTCTCTTTCCGCTACTTGGAGAAGGAGGCTCTCAAGGAAAGCGAGGAGCAGGGAATAACGGGATGGTGGATGCTCCTTAGTGGCTAACTTGACATTTGAAATCTCATCCATAAGGGGTAGCTGGCTGGGAAGATTGCGTTTCAAGTTATGGAGCTTTTCAAGGGAAAAGGAATAAGGTAGCCAAAGGAAAGAGACCATCTGGCGAGGGGCGATTTGGATTCTGCTGCGATAGGGGATTGCGGGGTCGCACCAGCCGAGGCTGGCGATGAGATAGCAAAGGGAACAAACTTTATGGTAGGTCTTGCTTATGCTCCTTTCGTAAAGATAATCTGCGGTGGTGAGGGAAGCTGCTTTGGTTACGAAGGGATAAACGCCTTGAGTGAGCTCCACTTGGGCGGGAAATCTCCCACAGAGAAAACAAGGCTTCCCTTTATTTGATGGTTCTTTCGGAAAGGCGTCTTCCAAGAGCTGGTGCCTTTTATCGTCCCTAAAAGTGAGGGGATATTGGGAAGGAGGCTGACCGAGGAAAGGAAGGTAATGCTTGTAGTCCTCTCTCGTTGTTCCATCTTTGTTTTGGCGTGAATAATAAAGATGGACCCTTATCTCCTGCTGAATCTGGGCATCAAGCAAGTTGAGGAAGCGTTCCCTATCCTTTATTTCCATCCTCAAGCAATCGGGGAAGAGTTGGGATTGCACGACATCTGGATATTGATTTTCTATCTCCTTAATTAGCCTGTGGAAGGATTGGAGGGAATTATCAAGGTAAGGGTCGTTATAGCGGTGGATGTTGATTAGCAAGGTTTTCACCTCCGGGGCTTATTCTCTGAAGGGAGAGCATTCCGAAGCCACAGGCGTTGTGCTC
>JBMFMH010000094.1:0-7666 GCA_049970775.1 bacterium
TCAAGGGAATTATAGATGAGGTAAAGATATACGAACGAGCCTTAAGCGAGGAAGAAATTCAAAAATAAGATCGGATATAATCTCTGGATGAGTGGCGTTATCTTGACTTTGTAGCGGAGGTTTAATATAATTTATATGAAGCGGGGCGTGGCGCAGCGGGAGCGCGTCTGGTTTGGGACCAGAAGGTCGGAGGTTCAAATCCTCTCGCCCCGACCAAAGCGGGCGTAGCTCAGCGGTGGAGCGTCTCCTTGCCGAGGAGAAGGTCGCGGGTTCAAATCCCGTCGCCCGCTCCAAAAAAGCGCCTGTAGCTCAATTGGAGAGAGCGCGAGGCTTCGGACCTCGAGGCTGCGGGTTCAACTCCTGCCAGGCGCACCAGAGATGGTGGGCGTGGCCTAGCGGCTAAGGCATCAGGCTGTGGACCTGAGGAGCGCGGGTTCGAGTCCCGTCGCCCACCCCATAAAAAGAAAAATATTTTTTGAAAGGAGGAATAGCAAATGCCTTTGGTTGATGAAAGAGAACTCTTATTGCCTGCTCTCAAGGAAAGAAGAGCGGTCGGCGCCTTCAACGCCAATAATATGGAGATGATTCAAGCCTTCGTCTGGGCAGCTGAGGAGATGACCCAGGAGCTGGGTAAACCCGTGGACCTCATCATCCAGCTTAGCCCCGGAGCAAGCAGATACGCCGGCTGGGCGCTGGGGGCGGGAATGGTCAAGATAGTGGCGCAGGAGACGAATATCCGCATCGCCTTGAACTTAGACCACGCCACTAAACTCGAGGAAATTGAGAAGGCGATAGAAAATAACTTCACCGCTGTCCTCTTTGACGGTTCCTCGCTCCCCCTTGAGGAAAACATTGAGCTTACCCGCAAGGTCGTGGAAATGTGCCATCCGAGGGGAATTCCCGTGGAAGCCGAGCTGGGAAAAATCCCACGCATAGAGGACTATTTTAGCAAGGACGAGATAGCCCATCTTCGTTCCCTTCCCGCTAAAGAAGCGGTAAAGATTATCAGGGAAAGAGCGGGAAAATCCGTTGAGGAGCTTATGGCTAAACCGGAGGATGTGGAGATGTTCGTTGAGAAAACCGGCTGCGACTTCCTCGCCGCTGCCTTCGGAAGCATTCACGGCATCTGGGACGATATCTGGCCTGTGAGGGTGGACCGCTTGATAGAGATTCAGAACCGCACTCCCCTCCCCCTCGTCTCTCACGGTTCCTCCGGCATCCTTATGACACCTAAAGATGCGGAGGAGAAGGGAATAGAACTGATGGAGGGAGAGGGAACGCTTTTGGATGCGATTCAAACTGGCGGAGTGACCAAGGTAAATGTAGCAACTATCCTCTCCGTCTCCTTCATTCAAGGTTTCATAGAAGCTTATCAGGCGAATCCGAGCGAGAAGGATTTCCGGAATTTAGGGAAAGTGGCAAGGGATAGGGTGAAGGAGAAGGTAAAAGAATATATGAGACTTTTTGCCGGAGCGGTATCTTGAGTTAAAAGAGGGGGCGTCCGAAGGACGCCCCCTCTTTTTAAGGAGCTTGTAAAGGTAAACCAAAGTTATCGTAAGCGAAATTATCCACCGGTCTTCCAAATAATACTTTTACATGCCCATCTAAATAGAGAACCGGCAAGATGAACTTGTGTTCGTAGGAGTGGAGAAACGGCGTATTCCCATGCTTGAACCAACAGGACATCAGCCAGGAAGAGGGAGGACTGAGCTCGGTGAGAATGCGAGGAACATAGCCCTTTAAGTCAGGTCTCACCTTCGTGAAAGGATGATAAGGGTCGTTGGGGTCATACCAGGAAAAATATAAGTAAGTTATCCATCCACGGCGCCAGTTCTCCTCCGTGTCTAACACAGTTGGGTCATAAGGGGCAGCTATCGGGGCGCTGGGACAATAGAAAATCCCTTTGTTCTTTACATATGGATAAATCGGTAGCACCAACCTCCACAACCTTTCATCGGAATTCCCAATCCACTTGTCTATGGGGAACCTCTCATCCCAATCCTCAGCATACATATGAAGAGCTAAGCCAAGCTGCCGCAAGTTGCTAACACAGGTGGCTTTCCTCGCGTTTTCCTTTGCCCTACTGAAAACAGGGAAGATTATCGCCGCCAAAATCGCCACAATCGCTATCACCACGAGGAGCTCAATTAATGTAAAACCCTTTCTCATTTATAATCACCTCCTTTCTGAGTTATTTTAGAGAAAATATTTGTCAGAAATATTTTAACTTTATGTCAGAATTATCATTGAATAGAAAGTTGCTTAAATATAGGAGAGGAAGTTAGAATATGGATATGAGAGAGATAAAGAGAAAGGTTAAGATAGCCATCGTGAACTCCAGCAGTTTCGGGAGATATTTTCCCGAACACATTCAAAGATTAAAAAGATTGGGGGCAGTGAAGAGGTTTGAGCTCCCCTCCAATATTGATGGTAAGAGTTTGGCGGAGGAGCTTAGAGGTTTTTCCGTGATAATTGCCAGCGTAAAGCCTATGTATGATGGGGAATTTTTCAACCATAAAGATGACACCCTTCTCATCGCTCGCCACGGAATAGGCTACGATAACATAGATTTGGATAGCGCCACTGCAAAAGGGGTTTTGGTTACGAAGGTTCCAGGGGAAGTGGAGAGGGAGGCGGTTGCTGAGCTCGTCGTTGGCTTGTTGATGACCGTTATAAGGAAGATTAGAGAGGCTTCTTTAGCGGTAAAACGAGGAAGGTGGAAAGAGAGGGCGAAATTCATCGGTTGGGAGATAAAAGGAAAGAATGTGGGAATAATAGGATTCGGCAACATCGGTAGCAGGGTGGGCGAGATATTGAAGAATGGGTTCTCCGCTAATATTCTCGCCTATGACCCCAATCTTTCCGAGCAGGAAATAAGAAGATATGGGGCAGAACCGGTAAATCTGGAGGAACTTTTAAGGGAATCGGACATCATCTCCCTAAACGCTTCCTTGACTCCTGAGAATTATCATATGATATCCGATAAGGAATTCTCACTTATGAAAGACGGGGTTATCATATTGAATACAGCAAGAGGGGAGTTAATTGACGAGAAAGCTTTGCTATCCGCTTTGGAGAAAGGGAAAATAGCAGGATTGGGCTTGGATGTGGTTGAAGGAGAGCCAATTGGTAAGGAACATCCCTTATTGAAATTTGAGAATGTTGTTATCACCCCTCATATCTCCGCTTACACTTATGAGTGCTTAAAGGCGATGGGCGAGAAAGTAGTCTCCGATGTGGAGAGGATAGCAAGGGGAGAGATTCCCACCGAGATAATCAACAAGGAGGTTTTAGAGGGCGGAAAATGGAGGACTTAATCCTTGCAGTGGATGTAGGCACCACCAATATAAAGGCGGGAATAATAAATGAGGAAGGGGAAATATTGCGAACAATTGCCAGAGAACTTGAGATAGAAAAGGATGATACGGGTAAAGCGGAGCATAACCCTGAGGGATTATTCTCGGATTTCCTCGCTATTTGCCGAGAGGTATCCCAAGGATACGAAGACAAAGTTTCTTACCTTGTCCTTTCATCCTACCAGTTCGGTCTCCTACCAGTAGACAAGGATTTCAAACCGCTAAGCGGTATAATCACCCTCCTGGATTTGAGACCGAGGGAAATTTTTGAGGAGTTATCAAGGAAAATAGATGCTTGGGAATTTTATAAAAGGGTGGGTTCCCCTTTCCTCTTCATCTCCCCTTTCGCGAAGATTTACTGGTTGAAGAAAAGGAGAAAGGAAATATTCAAAAGAGCGAGATATTTCCTTGGGTCCAAGGATTATCTACTCCTAAGGTTATTGGGGAAGCCTTATACTGAGCCGAGTCTGTCTTCCGCTACCCAGCTTATGAACATAAATACCTTGAAGTGGGATTGTTATCCGTTGAATATATTGGGGATAAAGGAGGAAAATCTTCCCGAGATACGCCCCTCGGAAGAGATATTGGGGGAACTGCCGAGGGAAATCCGAACGAGGATGGGGTTAAGAAGGGATGTGTATGTGCTTCCTGGGGTCTATGATGGAGGAGCGATAGGGTTGGGAATCGGCGCCTTTGAGGATTCAGTGGGAATAATGAATATAGGCACCACTGCTATGCTGAGGATAACCCATCCTAAGCCAGTGATAGATAAGGATAAGAGAATGAGATTCCAGGCTTTTTTTCTCTGCTCCAATAAGTGGTTCATAGGTGGAGCGATAAATAACGCAGGGGTAATCCTCAAGTGGTTAAGGGACAACATCTTCCATCTTCCTTACGAAGAGCTATCCTCGCTTGCTGAGGAGGTGCGGTCAAATAATCTCTACTTCCTTCCCTTCATCACGGGAGAAAGATATCCCGAGATAGGGAATATAGCATCTGGGGTATTGTTGGGGTTGAGGAGTTTCCACACGAGAAGCCACCTGATTAGGGCAGGGATGGAGGGCGTGGCATATACATTGAGGATGGCTTTTGAGGCGCTCAAGGAAAATGGAATTGAGATGAGGAAATTCAGGGCGGGAGGCGGTGGGACGAGGTCTTCCCCTTGGATGGAGATTTTCTCCTCCGTCTTCAATATGCCGATAGAGGTCACCGAATGCGATGAACCCGCTCTCCTCGGCTCGGCTCTCCTCGCCCTTTATGCAACTAAAAGATTCAATGACCTACAGGAGGCAACGAAAAATGTGGTCAAAATCAGCAGAATCTATTATCCAAGAGAGGATTTAAGGGAGGAATACCAAAAAGGCTATGAGTTTTACAAATTTTTGCTGAAAAGCTTTAAGCAAGCCTTCAAAAAACATAGCAGTTTATAAGGAGGTAAAGATGAGAGGAAGTATCGGTTTAATCGGATTAGGCACAATGGGGCAGAACCTCGCCCTAAATATCGCTAGGAAAGGGTATAGCGTGTGCGTTTACAATAGGACCTTTGATAAAACAAAAGAATTTATGGTGAAAAGGGTGAAAGGGGAGGAGATAATCCCTTGCTATGATTTGGAGGGCTTTACCGATTGTTTGGAGAAACCGAGGAAGATAATTTTAATGATAAAAGCGGGAGAGCCAGTTGATGAGATGCTTAGAGCTCTTCTGCCTTATTTGGAGCAGGGGGATTTGGTCATAGATGGTGGTAATTCCCATTATATTGATACTTCAAGAAGGATTAGGGAATTAAGAGAGAAGGGGATTTTATACTTAGGTATGGGGGTATCGGGAGGCGAATATGGGGCTTTGTTCGGACCTTCTCTGATGCCAGGAGGTGCTGAGGAAGGGTATAAGATGGTGGAGGAAATCCTCCTACAAATCTCGGCTAAAACCGAGGATGGTCCCTGCTGCACCTTCGTTGGAAGGGATTCCGCTGGGCATTTCGTGAAGATGGTGCACAACGGCATTGAATATGCCTTTATGCAAGCTATAGCGGAGGTTTACGATTTGATGAGAGGAGCTCTGAAAATGGAGTGCGAGGAAATAGGGCAGGTCTTTGAGGAATGGAACAAGGGGGATTTGTCGTCCTTCCTTCTTGAGATAACCCATAAGATATTGAAGCGTAAGGACGAGGAGACGGGGAAACCTCTTGTGGAAGTAATTCTTGATAAGGCTGAACAAAAGGGAACAGGGAAATGGACAGCGCAATCAGCCTTGGAGTTGGGAATCCCTACCCCATCTTTGAATCTCGCGGTATTAGCGAGGACTATCTCTTATTTCAAGGATTTACGAGAAAAACTTTCCCAAAGATACGAAACTTCCCTTTCCTCCATTCCTCTTCCAAAAGAGAAAATAATAAAAGAGTTGGAAAAATCGCTTCTTTTCTCGCTATTCATCGCTTTCTCCCAAGGTCTTTGGCTGATAAGCGCAGCCAGCGAGGCGTTTGACTACGGGGTGAATCTCTCCGAAATATTAAGGATATGGAAAGGGGGTTGTATTATCAGGAGCAAGCTGATTGACTTTCTAAGGGAAATCATCATAGAAAACCCCCATAATCCCTATCTTTTAGATAGCGATAAGGCGGTAGCCTTCATCAAGGATAAATTAGAATCGGTCAAAAACATTGCCAAGATAGGAAGGGATTTCCATATTCCCCTGCCTGTTTTGAATGCCTCCCTTGATTATTTTCTAAGCTTAAGCCGAAAGGAACTACCAGCTAACCTCATTCAAGCCCAAAGGGATTTCTTCGGTGCCCATACTTTTCAAAGAAAGGACAAGGAAGGAACATTCCATATCCAATGGGAAATCCATCAAGAAGGAGGAGAGGAAAAATGAGTTATGTAGAAGAACTTTTTTCCCTAAAAGGTAAGGTTGCGGTTTTCACTGGCGGCGCGGGTGTATTAGCCGGTGCTATCGCCAAGGGATTGGGAAAGGCGGGAGCAAAAATAATCCTCACCGATATAGCCCCGCTTGAGGAAAGGGTTGATGAATTGAAGAAGGAAGGGATAGAAGCTGAAGGTTACTTTATGGATGTGCTTGATAGGAAGTGCATAGAGGAGGTGGCGAAAAAGGTTAAGGGAACATCAGGGAAAGTGGACATCCTTCTTAATGCGGCGGGAGGAAATATCCCTGAGGCAACCGTTTCCCAGGAAGTCTCTTTCTTTGAGATAGATTGCGAGGCTTTAAAGAAAGTTGTGAATCTCAATCTTTTCGGTGGGGCAATAATTCCCAGTCAGGTCTTTGGAAGGATGATGTTGGAGAACGAGGAAGGAGGAGTGATAATAAACTTTTCTTCTATGTCAGCTTTCAGACCACTGACAAGAGTAGTTGGCTATTCCGCAGCGAAGGCGGCGGTGAGCAATTTCACTCAATGGCTTGCGGTCTACATCGCCAAGGAATATTCGCCAAAGATAAGGGTTAACGCAATCGCTCCCGGGTTTTTGCTGACCAAACAAAACAGATATCTCCTTTTGGATGAAAGGGGGAATTTGACCCCAAGGGGGCAAGCGGTAATTGCACATACCCCTATGGGCAGGTTCGGTCAGCCAGAAGAGCTTATCGGGACGGTTATTTGGCTTTGCTCACCTGCGAGTTCATTTGTTACAGGGGCAGTTATACCAATAGATGGTGGATTTAATGCTTTTTCTGGAGTATAATTTAAAGGGAAATGGAAAGAAGACAAAGAAGCGGATTGAGAATAAAATTCATAAAATCACCTACTCCCAACACTATTGCCCTTCTTGCTCAAAGGGTAAGCCCCGAAAGGAGAGAAAGGATTAAGGGCAAGTGGGATGCGGTAGGACTTGTTCAGGGGCATTTAGCGGATATCTTCGCTGCCGCTGACCTCGCTGAGAAGACGGCTAATGTTGTTGTGGAAGAGATAAGAGGGGTATGCCCTCAGCATATGACGATGATAGCTATCTTTGGCGATACCGCCTCAGTGGAGACCGCTTTGAGGGCAATAATTGAAAGCGAAGCCCAGCAGGAATTGGATACATCCCTATAATTAAAAGGGGCAATTCAGCTTCCTAATAGTCGGGATGAATGCCCGGCATTCATCCCAAGAATGGTTGAAAAATTTCGAAAAGATATTGGCTTCTTGGGTATTGTTTCATAAATCCTATAAAAATACATTTGTTTAAAATCCTGTAAAGCTCTAACTATTCTCGTTTCAAATAAAACGAAGAAAATTGCAAAAATATGGATGAATTCATTTCATTTTCGGCTTTGTTGAATAATTCGGATAAAAAATATTTTCTCCATTTTTTGTAAAC
>JBMFMH010000095.1:0-7604 GCA_049970775.1 bacterium
CATTTTGTTAGAAGCTTATAGTTGGGAATAAAACGCTATTTTCCTCCTTTTAGGGAATTATTCAACAAAACCTAAACTCATACAAGTTCTTTACTTTTCCCTTAAGAAGGTCTATAATAGTTAAGTTAGTGATGAGAGAAAGCTGCGGTGTCTTTGGGATTTATGCTCCCGGCGAGGATGTCGCTCGCCTTACCTATTTCGGTCTTTTCGCCCTCCAGCATAGGGGACAGGAAGCAGGAGGCATAGCGGTTGCCAATGGAGAACGCATCTTCCTTCATAAAGGACTGGGACTTCTCAATAATATCTTCACCGAGGAGATGCTCCAGTCCCTTGAAGGACATTGTGCCATCGGTCACACTCGCTATTCCACAACCGGCTCAAACATTATCCTCAATGCCCAACCGATTTTCATCTCCCATAAAGGGGAAAAGTTAGCCCTCGCCCATAATGGCAACATAACAAACTCCCTCTCCCTTTCCGCCTATCTAACTGACCAAGGCTTAACTGTTAACTCCACCTCCGACAGCGAGCTTATCGGTCTCCTCATCGCCCTTCAGGAAGGAAACAGCATTGAGGAGAAAATAGGCAAGGCTATGAAATCCCTTAGGGGCGCCTACTCCCTTACAATACTCACGCCTAATAAAGTAATTGCCGTGCGAGACCCCTACGGCATTAGACCCCTCTGTATCGGCAGGCTAAACGGAGATAAATGGGTTTTCGCCTCGGAAAGCTGTGCCCTCTCCTTGGTGGAGGCGAGCTTCGTTAGGGAGGTGGAACCTGGGGAGATAGTTGTGGCGAGTGAACAGGGTCTCACGAGCCATAAGCCAATTCCTTCCCCTCGCAAGGCTTTCTGCATTTTTGAATTCATTTACTTCGCTCGCCCTGATTCCTATATTGAGGGGATTAACATTCATCTCGCAAGAAGGAGGATGGGCAATGCCCTTTTCCGAGAGGGAGCTGTTGAGGCGGATGTAGTCATAGGCGTCCCCGATACGGGAACAGCCGCTGCAATTGGCTTCAGCGAGGCATCCGGCATCCCCTATGGGGAAGGACTCCTGAAAAATAAATACATAGGAAGGACCTTCATCCTTCCCGACCAGAGGATTAGGGATGTGGGGATAAAATTGAAGCTTACCCCTATCGTTGAAACGATAAGGAATAAGAGGGTTGTTCTTGTTGATGATTCCATCGTGAGGGGAACGACAACGGGCAAGATAGTTAGGATGCTCTTTGAAGCAGGAGCAAGGGAAGTCCATGTGCGCATCTCTTCTCCTCCCATTTCCTACCCCTGCTTCTTCGGTATAGACACCGCCGTCCGCTCCGAGCTCATTGCTTCCCGTCTCTCGGTTGAAGAGATAAGGGATTATATAGGCGCTACATCCCTAAAATATCTCAGCCTTGACGGATTGATCGGAGCAATCGGCTTACCAAAGGAGGACTTTTGCACCGCCTGCTTGACGGGCGAATATCCCGAGGAAATTCCTTCTCATTTTCATAAACTCCTTCTGGAGCAAAGATAAGGGGGAAGAATTATGACTAAGAAAGAATGGTCTCTTTTCAAAGGCAATCCGCTAAGGCAGAGCTACTGGCAGGGACGCTGCTTCCTTCCCCTAACCCCCCTTTGGCGCTTTAACGGCGGTTATAGGATTCGCTCATCCCCCATCGTTTCGGGGGAGAAGGTAATCACTGCTCTTTGGAACGGTGAGGTGGTAGCTTTAGATGCTAAAACAGGGGCAGTGATTTGGCGCGTTGACCTGCATGGTCCTATTTTTTCCACGCCCTGCGTCGGTGGGGGTAGGATTTTCATCGGCACATCCCTACGTGCCTTCCACGCCGTTGATGAGTTAAGTGGGAAGGTTGTTTGGAGCATCAGCGTGGGCGGCCCGGTGGACTCCTCCCCTCTTTATATGAGGGGAAGGGTTTATTTCGGCAGCGATGACAAATATCTTTACTGCGTCTCGGCACAAAAGGGGGAGGTGCTTTGGCGTTTCTCCGCTGGGATGTGGGTCTTCTCGTCCCCTGCCGCAGCGGAGGGGAAGATTTTCTTCGGCGCTCAAAACGGAATCTTCTATGCCCTGAACGAGGATGGAAAGCTTGCCTGGCAGACGAGAATCGGTGGATTGATAAGGTCAACTCCCGCGATAGATAAAGGAAAGGTTTTCGTTGGCTCGGGTAATGGACGGCTCTTCTGCCTTGATGCGGAGAATGGGGAGATTATTTGGTCAGCTCGTGCCTACGATGCGATAGAAAGTTCACCCGCAGCTGTTGACGATAGAGTTTTCGTCGGCTCAGATGACGGCTATTTCTATTGCTTTGATGCTCAATCGGGGCGTCCCCTCTTCCGATTAAAGCTTGGTAGTCCCATAAGGTCAAGCCCCCTCGCTTTTGATAACGCCGTTCTTTTCGCTACCCTCAATGGCATCTTCTATGGTGTAGACACGCAAACGGGGGAGGTAAAATGGGAGATGAAAACGGGGAGCGAGGTTCATTCCTCCTTCGCCGCTTCCACTGAGGGAGTTTACATCGGGGCGGATAACGGCATCCTTTATGCCTTCAGTTATTCTTGAAAATAAGATAAGAACATATAAGGAAAGAGGGTTGGCTGATATGAAGCAAACGAGAATCCGAATTGGCGTCCTTGCTTCGGGAAGAGGCTCAAATCTCCAAGCGATAATTGATTCCTGTAAGAGCGGTTATATTCCCGGCGATGTCGTGTGCGTTATCTCGGACAAGAAGGACGCTTTCGCATTGGAAAGAGCAAGGAGGGAAGAGATACCCGCCATTTTCCTTGACCCATCCCTTTATTCCAGCAGGGAAGAATACGATAAGGCGCTCGCCAATATACTTAAGGAGCATAGAGTTGACCTCGTCTGCCTCGCCGGTTTTATGAGAATCCTTACCCCTCCCTTCATTGAGGAATTTCGCAATAGGATAATGAACATTCACCCCGCCTTGATTCCCTCCTTCTGTGGGAAGGGTATGTATGGGCTGAAGGTTCATAAGGCAGTTCTTGATTTCGGCGTAAAGGTTACCGGTTGCACAGTGCATTTCGTTACGGAAGAAGTGGATTTGGGACCGATAATCGTTCAAATTCCCGTTATGGTGCGAGAGGACGACACGCCGGAAACCCTTTCGGAGAGGGTTTTGAAAAGGGAACATAGAGCATATCCCTTAGCGATAAAGCTTTTCGCCGAAGGACGCTTGCGTGTAGAGGGAAGAAGAGTCCGCATCCTTAAAGAATGATGATTATGAATTTGGCAAAATCAGAGATTCTGTCGATGTTCTTTTTTCTACTTCTACTCCTTCCCAAAAGCTCTTTTCCCCAAAAGGAACTCGTCATAGAGGATTGTAGCTATAGAAGCAACGAGGAAGCACGCTCAGTTTGGACTCCGGGGGAGAATAGCCGCCCAGTTTCGCTTAAAAAGACTAAGGAAGGGAATGCCCTCCAGCTGAGCCTCAATTTCCCCGAGGTTAAGGAAAGATGCTTTTGGGACAGAGCCCTCAATCTGGACTTAAGCGGATACGAGAAATTCATATTGAGATTGAAAGTTGATGAGCCATCGCTCTTGGGTCAATGCACCCTTTACTTTCAGAGCAAGGGCGGATGGTTCGGCTACGATTTCAGGCTTGAAAGGGGTAGAGGTTGGCAAGAAATCGTCCTGCGAAAATCCCAATTCAAAAGGGAAGAAAATCCCCAGGGATGGAACCAAATCACAGGAATGAGGATTTCCTTCTGGAAACCCGCCCGCATTGAGCAAAGGGAAGCAGTTGTTTACCTTGCAAGCATCAAAGCTATGCCCTCCCTCTCAAATATTTCCATCGTCTTAGGCGATGCAACGATAAAAAGTGGCTCCCCTGAGGCAGGCAGGGTGCGGGCGGATTTCAATAATATGGTGAAAATTTTTGAGGAACTCGGCTTGGATTATAGCACAACCAGCGATAGCGAGCTTGAAAAAGGCATTGATTTGGCAAAATATGAGATTTTGATTTTCCCCTATAATCCCGATATCACAGAGAAAGAAGAGGAGGAAATAGAGAAATTTCTCAACGCTGGTGGAAAAGCCCTCTTTTTCTACTCTATACCTCAGAGAATTGCCAAGGCGATGGGGATAGAAGAACTTGTCTATCATCCCGCAAGCTACGAGGGCGAACTAGCTACCGTGAGGTTCGATGCGGAAGCGGTTGATGGATTGCCCGAGGAAATGAGGCAAGGGTCCTGGAACGCAGAGATACCGATGAGGCTCAGGGAGAATGCAAGGGTGATAGGGGAATGGCTTGATGGAAGGGGAAAACCAACGGGACTCCCAGCTGCTATCCTTTCCGATAAAGGCTTTTATTTCGGACATATCCTATTGAATATGAGGGAAGGCAAGGAGATGGTTCTCGCCATTCTCGCTAATCTATCGCCCAATCTTAAACCTTTAATCGTGGAAGCGATAATCAAAAACAGCGGGAAAATCCCCGATTTTGAGAATTTTCAAGCTGTAAAAGAGTTCATAAAGAAGAAAGCAAGGGGATTGCCCAAGGAAAAATCAAGTATAGTTTTAAAATTCCTGCGCTCAGCGGAGGAAGATTTTCAAGAACTTCAAAAAACTTCAAATCTTGGAGAAGTATTTAAATTGAGTAAGGCAGTGATGAACGATATGCGTGAGGTTTTTTGTCGTTCTTTCAAGAGCCGTTCCGGTGAATTTAGAGGAGTTTGGTGCCACTCCGCTTTGGGGGTGGAGGGCTGGAGCTGGGATGAAGCGATAAGGTTCCTGAAGGAGAATAATATCAAGGCGATTTTTCCCAATATGCTCTGGGCTGGGCTCGCTTATTATCCCAGCGAGTTCCTTCCCGTAGCGGATGTGGTAAAGGAAAAAGGAGACCAAATCGCAGAATGCCTCTCCGCCTGCCGGAAATATGGCATTGAATGCCATATTTGGAAGGTCAACTTCAACTTGGCAAACGCTCCAAAGGGATTTGTGGAGAAGTTGAGAAGCGAGGGAAGGCTTCAAGTTGACAAAGAGGGAAAGGAAGTTTTATGGCTCTGCCCTTCTAATCCCGAGAACTTCAAATTGGAGCTGAACTCAATGCTTGAAGTTGTGAGAAAATACGATGTAGATGGAATCCATTTTGATTATATCCGCTATCCAGATGAGAACTCCTGCTATTGTGAGGGATGCAGGAAAAGGTTTGAGGAGGAAAAGGGGGTTAAGGTTGAGAATTGGCCGCAGGATGTTATATCTGGTCCCTTGAAAGAGCTGTATGGGGAATGGAGGAGGGAGCAGATAACAAGGCTTGTTAAAGCGGTGAGCGAGGAGGCGAGAAAGCTGAAGCCCACAATCAAGATATCAGCGGCGGTTTTCGCGGACTATCCTTCCTGTAGGGAAACCGTTGGACAGGATTGGAGGGCTTGGGTTGAGGCTGGCTACCTTGACTTTGTCTGCCCAATGGATTACACGGATTCCAACACTCGGTTTGAAGAGCTCGTTAAAAGCCAAAGGGAAATCGTCAAGGGGAAAATACCCCTCTACCCAGGAATAGGCGCCTTCATCATACCGGTTGAGCAGGTAGTTCAACAGATTGAAATCGCAAGAGAATTAGGTGTGGACGGATTCTTGATTTTCAATTATGATAAAAACCTCGTTGAATATTTGCCATTTCTCGCCAAAGGAGTCACGGAAACGCCTTAATGGATAATCATCTTAAAGGAGGTAAATTTTATGCAGGAGAGAAAAGCAAGGATAGCCTTCATCGGCTGCGGCGGACACGCTACTTCCGCTCTCTATCCTACCCTTCACACCATTCCCCTGATAGACCTCGTAGCTGTTTGTGATTTGAAGGAGGAGCTGGCGAGGAGAAACGCCCGTTATTTCGGAGCCCTGCGTTGGTATACTGATGTTGAGGAGATGCTTTCCAAAGAGGAACTGGATGGCGCCATCATCGTGGGACAGCCACAAATGCATTGCGAGATTGGGAAAAGGTGCCTTGATGCTGGCATCCCTATTCTCGTGGAAAAACCCTCCGCCATTTCTTATGAGGAAGCGGTCAAACTGGCTAAATATGCGGATGAAAGGGGATTATGGGGAGCGGTTGCCTATATGAAGAGATACTCGGTCTGCTATCAGATGGCAAAGCATATCGCTGATAGCGAGGAATTCGGAGGCATCCACTTTCTGGAAGCGAGGTTTTCAAACGGTCCTTATCCCGCAATCTGGGGGATAGAAGACCCAGCGAAAGCTTTCCTTATCGGACAAGTCGTTCACATATTCAATCTCGCCCGCTTTTTCTGTGGGGAGATAAGGGAAGTCTATGCCAAGCTGTATGAGCTTACACCAAATATGTTCGCTTATGCGATAGCGGGAGAATTCCAAAGCGGTGTTCCCTTCGTTATGAACCTCAATGCCCTGGAGGCGAGCGATTGGAAGATAAGCGAGAGGCTTGCCCTTTCGGGAAATGGCTGTTGGCTTGAGGTCATTGATATGATGCATCTTCGCTATCATCCCAAGAATCTGCCGTTAAAGGAATTCAATGTGGGTGGCAGAACGCAGACGATTGAATGGAACCCGGAGTGGACGGAGCTAATGGCTACGAAAGCTGAGGGCTCCTTCGGCTATCGTGGAGAGATAGAGGCATTCGCCCTCGCTTGTTTAGGGGAAGGTTCGCCGAAGAGCAACCTATGGGATGGGGCAAGGGACCTGCGAATATCTGAGGCGGTTTGGGAAAGCGCCAATCTGAACAAGACAGTTAAGATTAATTCCTAAAAAGGAGGTAATGGAGATGTTGAAAATCGGAATGGTTGGAGGAGCAAAAGCTTGGCATGCCAAGAGCTTCTCCGAGATGTTGAATGGCTACGATGTGGAGCTTGCTCGCCAGAACAATTTCCCCCTGTATAAGACCAAATTGGAAGGAGCAAAGGTAACCCATATCTGGGACCCGGATAAGGAGGCTGCTGAGCTCGTTGCCAAAATTTGCGGGATAGAGAACATCGTTGATGATATGGAGGAAATGATAGGTAAAGTTGATGGCGTCATAATCGCCGATGACACCACTATGAAGCATCAAAGAAGAGCCATTCCCTTCCTTAAAGCTGGCTTGCCTACATTCGTGGATAAACCGCTCTCCTCCTCTATTGAGGAGGCAGAGGAGATAGTGGGTTTGGCAAAGAAGCATGAAGCTCCCTTTATGTCCTGCTCCGCTTTAAGATATGCGAAGGAAGTGGAGCAATTCCTCGCCAAAAAGGAGGAAATAGGCGATATTCTCACGGGAAACAGCATTTGCAGTGGCGATTTAATCTTCTACGGCATTCATGCTCTTGAACAGCTTTATGTTTGCATAGAGCCGGGCATAAAAAGCGTTCAGAATGTTGGGGAGGAAGGGAGAGATATCGTTGTTATAACGAAGAAGGATGGGCGGAAATTCATCTTAACTGTTTACAAGGAGATTTCCTATCTCTTCCAAATGAATCTTTACGGGACTAAAGGTTGGCGGGAGGTAAGGGTTGAGGACAGCGATTATTTTTACTCAAATATGCTGAGGGATTTCCTCAAGATGGTGGAGACGAAAGAGCCACCCTTCCCAGCGGAGGAGACATTAGAGATAATCAAGACGCTCGTCTTAGC
>JBMFMH010000096.1:0-7591 GCA_049970775.1 bacterium
CTCGTGAGCGAAGGCGGAGCCTTCGCTGCGAGTGGGAATTGCGGAGCAATTCACAGCTGACGCCTGCCACCCCTTTCAATGAAAGGGGAATTAGAAGGCAAAGAGGTGGGTATTCAGCCCCAAATTCCCCTTTTTCCGTCATTGCGAGGCTTCCCACAGGGAAGCCGAAGCATTCTCACATTTGCCCTACTTTCCGTCATTGCAAGGCAATCAAAAACGAGATTGCTTCGTCGCTTCGCTCCTCGCAATGACGGAGGGATGGATTGCTTCGCTATCGCTCGCAATTACGGAAGGGGATAAGCCCTTTCAATCCTCCTGCTTCAACTCAACTATGGTCGCCCCATAACTCCCCTCCCGAACATCCGCTAACTGAAAACTTCTCACCAATTTATGCTCCTTGAGAAAATCCCATACCGCCTTCCGCAATATCCCTCTCCCTTTCCCATGTATCACCCTCAACCTCTTCACCCCCTCAAAATAAGCCCTATCTATCTCCTTATCCAACTCATAAAGCGCCTCCTCAACGCTCATCCCCCTTAAATTGACCTCCCTCACGAGCGGAGAAATAGGAATATAAGATGACATCGCGGGCTTCTCCTCCTTCCTTTCCCCTAAATGAATAAGTTGAGAGGGATGAACCAGCATCTTTTTCCCCTCCACATCCACCAGCAACCTTTCCCCCTTTATATCCACAACCGACCCTTCCCTCCCAATCGTCCCCACCAATACCCTCTCTCCAATCTTGAAGGGAGGCGCCTCTTCCCCTCTCACCTTCTCCCAAACCTTTCTCCACTCATCTCTCTTCTCCTTCCTTTCCTTTTTCTCCTTCAAAATCGCCTCCACCCTTTCCCTTACATCCCTGAGGAATTCCTCCGCTTCCCTCCTCGCATTCGCCAGAATCCTCTCCTTCTCCTCCTCTAATTCCCTCAGCTTCTCCTCGTATTCCTCCCGCAATTCCCTCGCCTTTTCCCTTTCCTCTCTTAGCGCCCTCCTTTCCTCCTCTATCTCAGCGAGAAGTTCCCCATAAGGCTGGGAATAATCAATAATCTCTTTTGCCCTTCCTATTATCCCCTCTTCCAAACCCAACCTCTGCGCCACCTCTATGGCGTGGCTCCTCCCTATCGCATCCATAACCAGCTTGAAGGTTGGCTTAAGGGAAATGGGGTCAAATTCAAAGGACGCCCCCCTTATGACTGGGTTTAAGAAGGGGAGGAGTTTGAGCTCGGAGAAGTGGGTGGCGACTATGAGAAGGACATTTTCCTTCTGGGAGAGATATTCAACGATTGCCCTGGCAAGGGCGGAACCTTCGGCGGGGTCCGTTCCCGCTCCCAGCTCATCAAGCAAAACGAGGCTTAATCCCTTTATATTATCCAAAATCCTCTTTATTTGATTGATATGGGAGGAGAAAGTGGAGAGGCTCTGCTCAATGCTTTGCTCCTCGCCTATATCCGCAAGGATGCTCTCAAATATCGGCAGGGTGGATTCCTCGCTTGCGGGAATAAACAACCCACACTGCGTCATATAGGCGAGAAGACCAACCATCTTCAAGGTAGTTGTCTTGCCACCGGTGTTGGGACCGGTTATGATAAGCGCTCTTTTTTGCCTATTCATCTCAAGGGAAACGGGAACAGCAACATTTTGAGGCAAGAGGGGATGGCGTGCTTCTTTTAAACGGAGGACGCCGTTCTCGTTGAGGGATGGCGGGAAGGCGTTAAGGCGAAGGGCGAGCTCGCCCTTCGCAAGACAAAAGTCAATTAAACCAACCGCCTCCCTCGCCCTCTCTATAAAATTTGCCTTCTCCTTTATAATCTTGCTTAACCTTCGTAAAATCCTCCCCCTTTCCTCTTCCTCCTCTTTCTCCAGCTGCCTTAATCGGTTCCCTTCCCTCACAATCGTGATTGGTTCAATGAAAAGGGTGGCGCCACTCGCTGATGTAGAATGAACTATCCCCTCCACCTTTTCGCCATACTCCCTTTTAACTGCGAGGCAGAAGCGACCCTCCCTCAAGGTTATAACCCTATCTTGCAAATACTTTTGTATAGCGGGAGAATTCAACATATCCTCCAATTTCTTTTGTATAAGTTTCGTTAAGTTCCTTATGTTTTCCCTGATGTCTCTCATCCTCTCGCTGGCGTTATCCCTTATCTTCCCCTCCTCGGAAACCACCGATGTGATTGTTTCTATCAGGGATGTGAATTCAGGAATTCTTCTCGCAATACGGGCGAGGCAAGGGATGGAATCCTTCCTTTCAAGGATAAACTCCTTGAGCAGGTGGGAAAGGGAGAGAAATTCCCTCAGTTTGAGGAGCTCCTCCTCTTGAAGCGTGCCATCCTTCTCCGCTCTTTTGATGAGGGGCTCTACATCAATGGTTTCCCTTAAAGGAGGGGAGCAGCGAAGGAGCTCTATCGCCTCCTCTGTCTCCTTCAGGCTTGCCCTCACCGTTTCAATTTCGGTTGAAGGGACAAGCCCCTCAACCCTTTCCCTTCCCATAGGTGTGAGGCAGAGGGAGCGTAGAAGGTCTTTTATTTTCCCCCACTCAAGGGCACGCAGGGTTATCTCATCGGCGATTTGCATAAATTAGATTGTATCAAGCTCCCCCCTCAATCCCTGTAAAGCCACCTCTCCTGCGCCATAAAGCCCGGGATACTCCCCGAGTTTAGCTGGTATTATCTCAACGATGCTCGCCAATTGGGGGATGGCTTTCTGCAAAGCTGTTTCCCTCGCTGGCTTGAGGATTAGTTCTCCCGCATTTATCACTCCTCCACCCAAAACAACTACTTTGGGATTGAAGAGGTTGATTATGTTGGCTATACCCAAGCCAAGCCAGAAGCCGGCTTCTTGGAAAACCCTCAGGGAGAGGGCGTCCCCAAGGGAGGCAGCTTGGGCGACGAGTTTTGCTGTTACCTTATCAATATCGCCTCTTACTAATTGGAGAAGAAGGGATTGGGGATTGTGGAGGAGGAGCTCCTTAGCTCTTCTGGCGATGGCTGTTCCTGAGGCGAGCGCTTCCAAACATCCCCTTCTTCCACAGCCACAGGGGGGTCCGAAGGGGTCAAGCTTTTGATGCCCGAACTCCGCCGCATTATCTCCCGCTCCGTGGAATATATGTCCCTTTATAACACATCCTCCTCCAATTCCCGTGGAAACAGTGAAATAACAAACCACGCTTGCCCCTTTACCGCCTCCGTAAATGGCTTCTCCTAAGGCGGCTGCATTGGCATCGTTATCAATGAAAGAAGGGGCGGAGAATTCCTCCTCAAATATTGACCCTATTGGGATGTTATCCCAGCCGGGCATATTGGGAGGAGAATTGATTGTCTTCGCCTTTCTATCAATCGGACCGGGAACAGCCATACCTATGCCATCTATCTTATCCCAGCCAACCTCTTTTAAGACCTTATGGCTGGCGGAAATGAGCCTCTTTATCACATCCTCGGGACCCTTTTCCACCTCCGTTGGGAGAACCTCCTGAGCGAGAAGGTTCCCATCAAAGGCTCCCGCTCGCATTCTCGTTCCGCCTAAATCTATCGCCAAAACTCGTGGCATCTTCGTCCTCCGAATCAATAGAGTTCCTCAGGGAAATCCAGCATCTCCCCATTAGCTTTGCTCGCCATCTCTATTACCGCTATCACCCTCCTTGCTTCCTCAGGCTTCACCGCTAGCTCCTCACCCTTGAGAAGATGGGCGGCGATGTTCTTATAATAGGCATCCCAGCTATCCTTCATATAGGGAAGAGTTCCCTCCATCAAGGTGCCATCCACTTGCTTTCTCAATTTGAAGCCTCTTGCTCCCCATTCATCCTCCAGGCTCCCCTCGGTCCCCAAGATGAACCATCTTTTCTTCTGCCCCATCGCTATTGATGATACCTGCACATAGGCAACAGCCCCGTTTTCAAATTGAATAATCGCCTCCACATTATCCTCATTTGAAACATCCTTCCAAACGAGCTTATGGCTGAATCCACCCACTCTCTTGATTTTTGCGGGAATAAGCCCCAAAATCCAATCCACGAGGTGAGCACCCCAATCGTAAAGAGCGCCCCCGGAGATTTCCTTATAGGAACGCCACCAAGGACCGGGGCGAGAATAGTTCCCCAAAAACATCTCCAAATGGAATATATCCCCTATTAACCCTTTTTGGACAGCCGATTTCAGGGCGAGGTAATCCCCATCCCACCTGCGATTGTGGAAAACGGAGAGCATCACGCCCTTTTCTTTGGCATGATTTATCATATCCGTGGCTTCCTTCGTGGTTATACAGAATGGTTTATCAAGAACGACATTCTTACCCGCAGAGAGGCACTGCATAGCGAGTGGGTAATGGGTATTGTGGGGAGTGACGATAACGGCGAGGTCGAATTGGCAATCATTAAGCAAATCCTCAAGGGAGTTATAGGTTTTGACGAAGGGGAAGTCGTTTTTCGCCTGCTCGGTGCGTGCCTTTTCTATGTCGCAGATGGCAACGAGTTCCAGACCATCGGTTGAATTGATGAAATTACTATGGACTTTTCCCATTCCATAGCCTATAACGGCGCATTTTATCGTCTCCATAATCTCAATCCTCTCCTTTCGTTATTTTTCAGTGTAATTATAAGTGAGGCTCTTTCGCCGTCAAGATAAGCCCTTTTAACTTGATTTATTTTTTTGGAAAGTTAAAATTTATAAAGAGGTGTTATTATGAAGGCTAATAAATTGCTTTGGGCGGTTTTCGTTTGCTCGTTCGTTCTCATCGGTGGCGTCTTGGGGAACGAATTCTTCAATTTCTACAGCGAGTTGCCCGGCATCTCCGATTTGGTTAGCCAATCTCCCTCCTCACGCCTCGCCCTTCAATCAGCAACCATCATAGTTTTCCTTTTTATCTTCTTCTATCTCGCCTCCGCCGGCTTCAGATGGCTGATTGAGTTCGGTGAGCAAATCCAGAAAATGTCCTTTGAGGATAAGTTCTCTATGGTCGTCGGCATACTTTTGGGTCTCATCCTAACCCTCATCGTCGCCCCCCTCCTCTGGCATGTGCCTCGCCTTGGAGTAGCTCTCTCAATCCTCGCTGCTACTTTCTTCGTCTACCTCGGTATCGTCGCCTCTCTAAGCGTTAAGAAGGAACTTCCGGGGCTCATCTTCACCCGTGTAAGGGAGGAAATGCCCTCTCTCCTTTCCTCAAGCCCTAAAATCCTTGATACAAGCGTGATAATAGATGGGAGAATCAGGGATGTTATGAAGACGGGTTTCATTGAAGGGCAGATTCTCCTTCCCTCTTTCGTGATTGAGGAATTGCAGACAATTGGGGATTCCGAGGACCCTTTGAAGAGAACAAGAGGAAGGAGAGGCTTTGAGATACTTAATGAGTTGAGGAAGGAAAGGGGCGAGCAAATAAAAGTAATTGATGACCCGGAAATTCCTCGTTTTGAGCCGATGGATTCCAAGCTGGTGCGCCTCGCAAAGAAGCTGAAAGCCAAGATTATCACTAACGATTCCAATCTATCCAGTATTGCTAACCTGCAGGGAGTGGAAACACTCTGCATAAACGAATTAGCGGTTGCCCTAAGACCAATCGTATTGCCTGGCGAGAAGATGACTGTGACCCTTGTGAGGGAGGGGAAGGAACCAGGGCAAGCAGTTGCCTACCTTGAAGATGGAACTATGGTTGTTGTTGATAGGGCGAGGCATTTGATAGGGCAAACAGTTGAGGTTGAAGTTGTGAGCATCCTCCAGACCGCAGGAGGTAAGATGATATTCGCCTCCCCAAAAGAAGAAGCTCCTCCTAAAACCCTGAAGAAACCACCTATCAAAAAGTGAAGGCTTCCGCGATTATACCCTCAGCTGGAGAGGGAAGAAGAATGGGGGGAATGCCAAAGATTTTCCTTCCCCTCAAAGGGCAACCCCTCATCCTTCACACGCTCCGTCCCTTCCTTGAAAATCCTTATATCAAGGAAATCGTTGTTCCCGTTAGAGAAGAGGATTTGGGAAAAGCGGAGGAGCTCCTTGAAAATTTACCGGTTAAGGTCATCGTGGGAGGTAAGTTAAGGCAGGAAACGGTTCGGCTTGCCTTGGCGGCAACCGAGCCTGAATCGGAGCTCATAGCCATTCACGATGGGGCAAGACCGCTTCTCTCCCCACATCTCCTGCAAGCTTGTCTTGAGGAAGGCGAGAAATATGGGGCAGTGGTTCCCGTGCTTCCTATAAATGAAACAATCAAAAAGGGCGGCGAATGGGTGGAGAAGACGATTTCAAGGGAGGGGCTTTTCACCGTTCAAACACCCCAAGTTTTCCGGGCGGAGTTGATAAAAGAGGCACATAGGAAAGCTTATGAAGCGGGCTATCTGGCAACTGATGATGCCTCATTAGTGGAATGGATGGGGATAAAGGTGAGGATGATAAGGGGGGAGAGGAAGAACATAAAGATAACCGACCCGGAGGATTTACAAATAGCCGAGAAGCTGATGAGCGATGAGAGGGAATATAGAAGCGGGGTTGGAGTGGACTTCCATAGATTAGTTGAGGGAAGAAAGCTTTATCTCGGTGGTGTTGAGATAGAGTATGAGCGTGGACTTTTGGGGCATTCTGATGGAGATGTTCTTCTCCATGCAATAGCGGACGCGATTTTGGGAGCGATAGGGCTGGGCGACATCGGCATCCATTTCCCTCCGGGAGAGGAGAGATGGAAGGATGTGAGGAGCTCGGTTATATTATCGGAAGTAGCGAGGATGGCGAGGGAAAAGGGCTGGGAGGTGGCAAATGTGGACTGCGTCCTACTCGCCGAGGAGCCGAAGATAGCCCCTTATAGGGGGGAGATGAAGGAGAAAATCGCGGAATGTTTGGGGATAAGTGTGAATGAAGTGAACATAAAGGCAACGACCACTGAGGGAATGGGTTTTGTTGGAAGAGGGGAGGGGATGTGCGCCATCTGTAATGTCCTTATTGTGGCGGAAAAGAGATGACCAAGAGAGGAAATAAAGTCTTTAAGACCCCCATCAAACGCCTCTTTATACAAGAATATTTTCATCTCCTCCCTCGTCCCGTCACATATAACTTCACCTTACTAGACCGCTCAGTTGAGACAATACTCAAAAGGGGAGCAAAGCCTCTGATGTGCCTGACCCCCAAGCCCAAATGCCTCTTCCCAGAGGTCAACCAAGACATCGTGGAGCCAAACGATTGGGAGCAATGGAAGCGCTTGGTCTATAACTTGGTGAAACATTACAGAGCGCTATGTGCGTTTCTATAAGCAAACAGCCGAGGCTATCCTTGAAGCAGAACCCGAGGCTCGTGTCGGTGGTCCCGCACTCGCTTCCGTTTATTCTCCTATCCTACCCGTTCTACTTGAGAATTGCCATAAGCGAAGCATCCCTATCCATTTCGTCTCTTGGCATATATACACGAGCAACCCGTTAAAGGTGCGTGAAACGATTGAATATGTAAAGAAACTCTTGGACAAATGGTACTGTAAAGCTCTAACTGCTCTCGGTTCAAATAAAACGAAGAGAATTCCAAAAATATGGATAAATTCCTTAAAGGGGTATATCGGGGATGGCAAGCAATTCTCGGGATGAATGCTGGGCATTCATCCCGGTTAGTAGGTAGCGCAAGATGTTAAA
>JBMFMH010000097.1:0-7471 GCA_049970775.1 bacterium
TATCCTCCTGCTCCGTATCCTCCCATTCCATAAGCCCCGGCCATAGCAGCGAAAGCGGTGAAGGCTTGGCTCGGCGCCTTAGCTGCCTTAACATCGGGATAAAGCGTCTTGAGCATCTCAATCGCATCGTCAACATCCAAGTAGGAGAGCTTAACTACCTCCGTTATCTCCTTTTCTTTTGGGGAAGGAGCTTGAGCTGTATCAAGCTCAGCAATCAATTTCTTGCATTTTTCCACTTCCGCCTCCGGAAGGTCCGCAACTATCGTATTCCCCACCGCTTGAAAACTCCCTTTAGGAAAAGCTTTCTCTAAAACGGGTTGAATATCGGACGGTTTTGCATTCTTCAAAAGAAAAGTAATCGTCTCCTTCCGGATTGGATAAAGCCGCTCCATTTCCTGGGGCGTGGCGATTATGTATCCCTCTTTCTCCTTTTTGAACTCAAGGTTATTCAACTTGCAGATTAATTCTATCGCATCTTCCACTTTTATCTTATCCGCAGATAAGGTTACCTCCCCCTTTACCTCAGGGGTCAAGAAGAAATTTATCCCCGTTTGCATAGTCAATGATTTAAAAACATCCCTTATATCTGTTTTGAGGAAATCAATTGATATAAGGTCGCCTGGGTCGGAATATTTCTCGCCAAACTTATCGGACGGCTTGTTGTCGCTTTTTGAAGTTGGGATTGAAGAAAGGGCTGTCAGAACTGGGATAAACTGACCATTTCCTCCCTTTTGGGAGGAATTCTTTAAAGGTTTCTCTTCCTTTTTTATTAACAGTTTAAAAGCGCCGCCTTCCTTTATTATTTGGTAGGGAGTCCTCTCCTCCATTTCTATGACAACACGAGCAATGGGTGGTGATTCTTTAAATTGGGAAAGCCTTATTTCCCTAATTGGATAGCAAGAAGGCTTTTCCACTAGCGTAGCGCCTTTATATACTGTTGAAGGGAAATCTATCACTATCCTGAAGGGTGAGGTTAGCTCCAATAATTTATAATCCTTGGGCAACGAACCTGAAATAGAAACACAGAGGAGGTCCTTCATTTCCTTAACAGATAAACCAACTATTGCGTTATCCGCTCGGATAATCTGTAAGGAAAATAGCAGGAAGAAAAAAGGAAGAAACTTTTTCACTTAACTTTCCCTCCTTCTAATATATAATATAAGGGTTCCTTCTTTCCCGTGAAAAACAGCTTTCCCTCTTTCCACCTTCGTTAAGATATAACCGTCTATCTCTCCTTTTTCCCTCACGATAACGCTTTTCTCACCGACCTTCACTATCGCTAAATTCCTCGGACCCAAAACTGTGCCGAGAAGGGCTAAACTGGTTGCGGTTTCAAGGGAAGTAGGTTGCCCTTGCACCTGCCTCTGAATTATCACGGGGGCGGGAAGCTTTGGAGGCGGGGCTGAGGGAGTTGATGAAGGGGCGGGTTTCCTTTCCGAAACTAAGGGGGTGAAAGGATTACGAGGTGGAAGAGCGAGGGATAAGTTCGCAATTCGTTGGGGAGTAGGAGAAGCAATAGGGGTTGGTTGCGCAGTTGTTGCGGTAGGCATCACACCACCTGCAACCTTTTTGCTCTCCCTTCTTTTTGCAACTGGCGTTATCTCCTTCATCATCATTATTGAGCGGACAAGAAGCCCAACCAAAATAATGGCTAAAACAACGAGCAAAATTATCTTAGTTCTATTCTTCATTTCATCTCACCAGATAAAACAGCGATATTCAAAAAAATAGAAACTCTTAGCAAAGGCGCTCCTCCCTCGCTTCGTTGGGGATTAACCTCCAACTTAGCAAGGGAGAGCGCCTTGGGAAAGCGGCGGAATCCATCAAGGAACTTCTGCACCGCATAGTAGTTCCCCTCAGCTTGAAGATTGATGGAAATCATCTCATAAGGACTTGCTTGGGTTCTCTCTTTGGGTTTTGCTTCCTCTCTATAAGCACCTCGCTTAATCCCTTCTTCCGTCGCTGCTTTCTCAGGAGGAGCAGGAGCTTCCTGGGGAGATAGGTTCGTTATCCTTACATTGCACTCCCTCGCCCATCTTTCCAGCTGACGGAGGAAGGTTGGCACATAAGCTGGCTTCGGAAGTTCCCACTCTATCCCCCTTATCTGCGCCCTCATTGAATTCAAAGTCTCCTCAAGTTGAGGTATCGTCCTATAAACACGGGAATACTCCGCAATCTCCCTTTCCCTCTTCTTTATCTCCCCTCTTAGATATCCTATGACATTTTGTTGTCTGTATATGAGGAAAGCAAGGAGGAGAAATTCCAAGATGAAAACAGCGATAATGAGCCTCAAAATCCTGCTTGTAATTTTTACAACGAAGATTTTCACTTAGCTCCTCCCCCTTGGAAAGCAATTGTTTGAAGCTGGAGCTGAAACTGCACCACCTCTCTATCGCCTATCTTCGTCAAACTAGCGGACTTGAGATTCACCGTCTGGTATCTACCCGTAGCCTGGAGCTTCAACATAAAATCGCCTACGCCACTATAATCTAGGGCTTTCCCGCTAACCTCTATTTGAATAGCTCCGCTTTGGAGTGGGGAAAAAGAGAGACTATCCAGCCATAAATCGGAAGGGAGAAGCCTTTGAATTTCCAGTGCCAATCCCTGCCAGTAATAAATTCCCTGCCTTAAATTTTGGATAAATTGTATTCGTGGGGTCAGAGAATCTATCTCCTTTTTTAGCTCCTCCGCCTGTCGCAAAACTGGGATGAACTCCTCTATCTTTGCTTCTAACTCTCTCAAATCAGCCTGCAGGGAAAGTATCCAAATAGAGCTATAAAGAAGATAGAGAATAATGCCTGCTAAAAGGAAGACGCAAGCCCAAATTAACTGCCTTCCCCTCCTCTCGGTTAATCTCTCTCGTCTTCTCCTTTCCGCAACGAGATTAAGGAGGATATATTTCCCTTCCCTCATTCCACCACCCCCTCAAGCGCCGCCACCCTTTCCCTTAATGCTAAGCCGAAGGCAACAACGAATAAAGGAAATGAGGAAAGCAGGTTAGAAAGAGCTGGCTCCTTGCTTTTGCTATCAAACTGCTCCCTCTCTATGGAAGCAACTTCGCAGGGAATACCTAAGCTTCGTCCGAGAAATTGAGAAAAATCCTCTATATCCTGCCTACTACCCGATACGATTATTCTTTCAACAACTTCCCCACCTCTTTTGCCCTCTTCTTCCTGATATTGAGCACGATAAAAATCAAGGAACCTCCGAACCTCTCTCATCAATCTATCCCTATCCTCTTCCTTCCTTTCCCTCGTAGCAGGAAGAGCTCTCGTGAGAGAAAATTCCCCCTCCTCCACTATCAGCATCGTGGAATAAGAGCCTCCCGTGTGCAGAATCCCCAAAATCTCCTTTCTCCTTTCCTCCGAGATATCAACAAGCGCCCTCTGGATGGCAAAGGGTTCTATATCAAGCGCTACCAACTCCAATCCTAACCTCTGAGCAAGAGCTATTCTTTCCTCAATCATAGCGGTGGGAACTACCGCGAAAACGACATCCACTTGAGGTGGTTGCCCCTGAGGAGGGGAGATGACCTGGTATTCTAAAGTTGCTTCCTCTGGTGGAAAGGAAAGGAGAGACCTCGCCTCCCAAAGCAAGGTTCTTTTCATTTGACCTTCTGGCATCACGGGAATCCTCGTCTTCCTCACCAAGACAAGGGGATTGAAGATTGACATAGCAATTCTTTCAGCTGAGAAATGCTCGCTGCTGAGCAACCTATCAAGGGCAATGGCAACTCTATCCGAATCCCTTATCCTCCCCTCTTCCACAGCCCCTTCCGGGGTGGGTGCGAAGGCAGCCCGAAGGAGGATTATTCTCTCCCCTCGGGCATCCAACTCAATAGCTCTAATATAACGAGAACCCAAATCTATCCCTGTATACATAGTCTTCGGCTTTTATTATAACGGTTATCTTTCCTGCCAGGCAAGGAAATTTAGGGGATTAGCAATAGTTTCACCGGGAAGGGGAAGATTGATTCCCCTTATGCGAGGGTCATAAGTTATTTGCACATTTCCCTTCGTTATTATGTTATCCCCTATTACTGCCCCCTGTATCTTCACATTCCCTAATAGGTCAACCTCCGTCGGCAACTCCACATTGTGAGAATATAGCAAGCCATCAACCGTTACATTACCCGCCACCTTTATTGGTCCAGCGCTTATCAAAGCAACAAAATCACTCCCCGCTTGATATAGGACATTACCAGTTACTTTTATCCCATTCCTCGCTACTATCATCCCCTGCCCGCTGATGTTTCCCGATATGCTCACTTTCCCCTCAACGAAAATCACTCCGCTTAAAGTTATATTCCCCGAGAAGGACATATCGCCAGGATAATACTGGGTTGCGATGGAGCGGTAATAATTTAAATCTATCTCGGGAAGGGGTGCATTCGGCTGGTCCGCAAAAATCTCGCCCTCAATGTAATTATTACCACCATAACTTACATCCCCTCCCGCTGAGACATTCCCGGAGGGCAAATCGGCTATTCCATCCCTATTGATATCAACATAATAGTCAAAGGGACCCGAGCTTTTCACACTATCCACCTTCCCATCACCGTTGCTATCGTAAAGTAAAGGGACGCCATTCTGGTCCTTTACCACATCATCAGCTATCCCATCAAGGTTTGTGTCTATTGCATAGGGTGTCTCAGCTTTGCCATCCCCATCATAATCAATATATAATGGAACCTGAACTCCCCCCACCGTCACCCATTCAGCATCAGGAGGAATAGGATTGGCTGTCTTGAGATATAAAGTAAGGGTATATACAGAGGAATTACCGGTGAATACCACATCTCCATTTGAGCCAACATCTCCCTTTACCCAGCTATTCCCCACCAAATCAAGCTTCTTATCGCTGAACATAGCGAAATCAAAAACCCTTGAGCGATGATAGCCCCAGTAAAGCTGGATGAGCGCCCTAACCGTTCTTTTCTCCCCCATAGCGGAAAAACCATCCGAGATTACCTCCGCATAATATGGACCGGGGGAGGGTTGAGAGGGATTAAGGAGGCTTACGGTGAAGCGAAAATAGCCGACATCAAATCTATCGTTTGGGTCGGTTGAAGGGTCCTCTGAATATTTCCCTTTGGTGCGGAGGGTTTGGGCGGATTGATTGTAATTCGTGGCTAATTCCCATAGGCACTTGCTTACCCCAGCATCTGCGAGATGCAAAGCAACTTTAGCTTCAGAGGTTTTAGTAGAGGAATGAAGGGCTTGGACGGCGAAGCTTAAGAAGAAGACGCCGATAATAGCAAGCACAGCTAAAAGTATGAGAACGGTAATAAAGGCTACCCCTTTTCTATTCTTTAATTTCTCGCCCAGGCCTTTCCTTCCAACGAACATAGCTGTTCACCTTCCTTTGCGGAAATTTGCACCTTCACCACGTCTAAACTACCCCCCATATAAAAAGATAGGGAATCTATTCCCTTGGCAATAATCCTCGTTTCCGTCCCTTTCTGGCGGATAACATTTCCTTCGGGAGAGAGATAATATATAACAGGGTCGGGGTCTCTCACGATTGGGAAAACGATATTGCCTCGGGAATCCATCATTGGCAGGTAAAGAGTAATGGATGAGCCTCCCTCCTGGGGAAGCATCACATCCATTGCGGTTCTTATATCCCGCAAAATCCACTCCATTGCCAACCTCGCCCTCGTCTCGGCGCTCGCCTTTCTTTCCCCCCATTCCCTTCCTCGCAAGGCGAGGATAAAGAGGCTCCAAGCAGAGAGAAAAATGAGGAGGATTATCAGGGAAATAACCAACGCCTCTATGAGGGTGATGCCTTTTCGTTTAATAATATAGGGAAATGAGGGAAGATATTTTAACTTTTCCACTTTTCGTTCCTCCGCCTTGCCAGGTTATCTCAATGTCGACTTTCGCAATATTGGGAGAGGATGGAGTGGGATAATGGGAAACAGTGATTGTGCCTTGCCCATTTGGCAATTGGCTAACTTGAAATGTTTGGGTTCCGAAGGAAAGGGAATTGTAGCCAAATTTTCTCAATTCCTCCATTTTTTCCTGCGCTATATCCGTTGCAATGCTCACGAGCTCGCCTCTCTGGATAATTGCCTGTCCGCTTGGGAAAGCGGCGGCGAAAACCAAAATTAAAAGGCAAGCCACAAGCAAAGAAACAATAGCCTCAATTAATGTGAATCCTCTTAAATGATTTATCATAGCTCATCTAAATTCTGGGGAGGCGGGGTTCTCTTTCAAAGGGAACCCCGCCTTCCTTGTGCCGCTGGTGGTTAGAGGCTGTTTATAAGGGTGTAGAGGTCTCCGTGCACGCTACAGCTAATGGTGTAGTTACCCACCGTTCCAGTGATTGAATAAGTTCCCCCGCTTGGGCAGGTTGGGTAAGTCTTAATGTAGGTGGGGGAGAGGTCAGACAATGTAGGAACGGGGTCGGTTGCCGCCTTTTTGTTCTCCATAGCCCATTGCTCTACTGCCGCTTGTATCTGCTTCATATTCGCCACGCAAGCCCTCAATCTGGCATTCTCCCTCGCCTTCAGGAAGTTAGGCAGGGCAATGGCGATGAGAATGCCGATGATGAGCACGACTATCATCATCTCCACCAGCGTAAAGCCCTTCCTATTTCTTGGCTTTGTCATTTTGTTTCACCTCCTTTCTTTTAAGTTTAGACATCATAATAAGTTAACTCCTTCATTATTGGGTGAGCGGGGTCTCCCTTGGGAGACCCCGCTCCTTAAATCCGCTGGTGGTTAGAGCGAGTTTATGAGATTGCCCAAGGTCCCATGGACACTACAGCTGATATCGTAATCTGTCAGATTTGCTCCGGTGTAGCTGTAAGTTCCACCGCTCGGGCAGCTCGGCAGTGTTTTGAGGTAACCAAGACTAACTAGCTGAGCCGGCGTAGGGAAGCTCGTGGTAGGTGTATTTGCTGGTTGTTTCGTGTCCATAGCCCAGACCTCAATGGCTCCCTGAATCTGCTTCATATTCGCAGCGCAAGTTCTTGTTCTGGCATTCTCCCTCGCCCTCATAAAGTTGGGGAGGGCAATGGAGACGAGAATGCCGATGATGAGCACGACTATCATCATCTCCACCAGCGTGAAGCCTCTTCTATTTCTCGTCCTCAATTTAATTCACCTCCTTTCTTATTTTGACAGCGAAAGAATAAATTTTGTTCCATTACGACTATCTTATAGGACAAATTTATCTTTTGGTCAATCAAAATTTTCCCTCCTAAAAGAAATTTTAAGCTTTGTTTAAATCCTGTCAAATAAATTTTTGTTCTCAAAAGATTATAACCTCGTTGAAACATCTTGTAAAATAATCGGGATTTTCCTCCGTCATTGCGAGCGGAAAGCGAAGCAATCTTTCTTTTTAAGGCAAATACGAGATTGCTTCGGATTTCCTTCGGGAATCCTCGCAATGACGAAAAGTGCGCCCCTTTTATTAAAAGGGAATCATTTTCAGGATACCCCGCCTCGCTTCGCTCGGCACCCCTT
>JBMFMH010000098.1:0-7425 GCA_049970775.1 bacterium
TATTTGATAAAACAAAGAAGGAAGTGAGAAAGATGGACAAAGAGAAAGCTCTTGAATTAGCGCTCTCCCAAGTGGAGAAGCAATTCGGAAAGGGAGCGATTATGCGCCTTGGTGAGGCTACACGCTTAGCGGTTGATGTCATTCCCACAGGCTCCCTCGCTTTGGATATAGCTTTGGGTATTGGGGGAATTCCGCGTGGAAGGATTAGCGAGATATTCGGGCAAGAAGCCTCGGGCAAAACCACCCTCGCCCTTCACATAATCGCTGAGGCACAAAAGCAGGGAGGGAACGCCGCTTTTCTTGATGCCGAGCACGCCTTAGACCCCTTCTATGCAAAGAAGCTCGGGATTGACATAGACAATCTCCTCATATCCCAGCCGGATACCGGTGAGCAAGCTTTGGAGATAGTTGATGTTTTGGTGCGGAGCGGAGCAGTGGATGTAATAGTGATAGATTCGGTAGCGGCGCTCGTTCCTCGTGCGGAGATAGAAGGGGAGATGGGAGATGCTCATATGGGACTACAGGCAAGGTTGATGTCTCAAGCATTGAGGAAGATAAGCGGTTCTGTTTCCAAATCCCGCACAGCGTGTATATTCATTAACCAGGTTAGAGAGAAAATCGGCGTTCTTTTCGGTAGCCCAGAGACTACCCCTGGTGGAAGGGCTTTGAAGTTCTGGGCATCCGTGCGTATTGATATGAGGAAGATCGATAATATAAAGCGAGGAGCAGAGAATGTAGGGGTGAGGGTTAGGGCAAAAGTTGTCAAGAACAAGCTCGCACCTCCCTTCCGGACTGCGGAATTTGATATCCTCTTTGGCACGGGAATTGATAAGGTTGGCGATATTTTAGAGACTGCCGTTGCTCTCGGCTACATAACGAAGAGCGGAAGCTGGTATACTTTGGGCGAGCAAAGGCTTGGACAGGGAAAGGAATCAGCGAGGAACTACCTTCTTGAGCATCCCGACCTTCTACAATCCCTTGAGCAGAAGATTAGAAAGGAACTAATGGAGGGAAGGCTACAACCAAAGTGGCTTATAGGAGAAGGGACATTGCCCTTCTTCGGAGAGGAGCCAGGGGAGTAATATAACTTTCCAATGAGGGAGAAGCTGCTCTCCTTTTTTAAGGTTGAAGCAGCTGGCTCTAACCTCCGCACAGAGGTAATCGCTGGCTTCACTACTTTTATGACGATGTCTTACATCGTCTTTGCTAACCCCTCGATCCTTAAAAATGCTGGGCTACCCTTAACAGCAACTATCGGTATGACCGCCCTCGCGGCATCCATTCCCACATTAGCGATGGGGCTATGGGCGAATTACCCCTTCGCCCTTGCCCCTGGAATGGGCTTGAACGCCTTTCTTGCCTTTGAGGTCTGCAAGAAGATGGGATATAGCTGGCAAACGGGAATGGGCGTTATTTTCATTGAGGGGTTCATCGTGACAATTTTCGTGCTCACAAGGGTGCGGGAGATGGTAATGAATGCTATTCCTATATCGCTAAAGAGGGCGATAAGCGTGGGGATAGGATTGTTAATAGCGTTTATAGGGTTGAAGGATGCTCACCTTGTCATTTCTTCCCCAGCAACTCTCGTAACATTTGGTAGTATAAAATCTAAGGGGGCGCTTCTTTCTCTCTTCGGTCTATTTTTGACCGCCTTTCTAATGGCTAAGAATGTTAGGGGGGCGATTCTTCTTGGAATAATAATATCAACTATAGTTGCGATGCCGATAGGCTTGGCAAAGCTTCCCCAACAGGTTATCTCCCTCCCCAGCTTTGAGACCTTTGGGAAACTGGATATCTTCTCCGCACTTAACTTAGCTCTTCTGCCCATAATCTTTGCCTTTCTCATAACTGACTTCTTTGATACAATGGGCACAGTGATAGGGGTAGGAGGACAAGGAGGCTTTCTAACTCCCGATGGAAGGCTTCCCCGTCTAAATAGAGTTTTGCTCGTTGATTCCCTCGCAGCTATGTGGGGAGCGCTCTGCAGCGCTTCTTCCGTAACGACCTATATTGAATCGGCAGCTGGAGTAAGCGAAGGTGGGAGGACGGGGCTTGTATCCTTGGTAGTCGCTATTCTCTTTATCATTACTGCCTTCTTCGCTCCCTTGCTTTCTATCGTTCCCTCAGAGGCAGTAGCCCCAGCATTGATAATAGTTGGTTTTTTGATGATGTCCGTCGTTAAGGAGATTCCCTGGCACGATATAGAGGAAGCTTTCCCCTCATTTGTAATTCTCCTTACTATTCCACTTACATATAGCATATCCCACGGGATAGGTTATGGCTTCATCGCTTATTCCCTGATAAAGTTGCTCCTTGGCAAGGCAAGGGAAGTTCATCCTTTAATGTTCATCATTTCCTTGCTTTTTATCGCTTCTTTTATCGTCTATTAGATTACGCTCTGTTGAGCTGTAAGGCTGGCTGTGTTTAAATTCCCCTCTCACAGAGGGCGCTTTCTTCGTCATTGCGAGCGAAAGCGAAGCAATCTCAACAAATACCCCGCCTTGCTTCGCTCGGCACCCCCTCTATGATAGAAGTTTCTCGCAAAGCTTTATGTTATCAAATTTCTCTATCGCGAAATTATCCCAAAAGACACAAGTGCCTAGCACAATAAGCTCTCCCATTCCCACTTTCACCTTTGCTGATAGAATCACTTCCCCTTCCCAAACATCGCTCCTTGCGCTTTCCTCCCCCCAAATCAAAACCTCCACTCCCTTCCCTATTTCCAAGGAAGCGCTACAGGGAAAGAAAATGCGTGAGATATCTTTTAGCTCCCTTGAAACCCTTGAAGTCGTTAATAGAAGAGGGTCTCCTTCCAGGCAATGAATTGGGTCTTTGACCTGGTCATCTCTCATTTTTATGGCAAAATCTTCCGTAAGGGAATTGCAGGTATATGCCATCTTATCGGAAGAACGAAAATAACCTGCGACGATAACTCTCCCGCCCCTTTCCATAAACTTCCTTATTATCTTCCTTTCCCTTGAAGAGAAAGGTTTTTCTGGATAGCACAAGACGAGGATATCGTAGCGAGAAAGCTTCTTTAATGAGAGCGGCTCCTCGCTTTCCTCAAAATCCACATCCCAACTAAAAAGAAAATTCTGCAGTTTTGAGAAATAATAATGGTCGGAAAGGCTGAACTCTTGATGGGATAAATCCCATAAAAGTCTTTTCATATACCTTCCTCCCATCTATGCGGGAGAAGATGGGTTGTGAACATCCTGTAAGCGTAGTGGTCGGTCATCCCCGCTATGAAATCGCAAACCGCCCTCGCAGTATCCTCAACCTTTTCCTTGCCGGTGAGATAGAACGAAGGCAATAAGGAGGGATTTTCCATATAGAATTCAAAGAGCTGATGGAGCAGTCTTTTAGCCTTCTCTAATTCCTCTAATATCAAAGGATGTTTGTAAACGGTCTCATAGAGAAAATCCTTCATAAGCTCAATAGCTTGAAGGACTTCTTGAGAGAAGGAGAGAAAGGGTTTATTCTCGCTTTTCTCCACGATATCTCTCACCATCTTTCCAATTCTTTCTGAATGGGAAGTTCCCAGAACCTGTAAACAGTATGCAGGTATGTCAGCCTCTTTAATAAGCCCCGCTCTTATCGCATCATCAATATCGTGATTTATGTAGGCTATACGGTCAGCAACCATTACTACCTTTGCCTCAAGGGTTGCTTTCTCTTTCTCCCTTAAAGCGCTATCCAAATCCTCCATCCCCTTGCTATGATAAAGAATCCCTTCCCTTACCTCGTTCGTTAAATTCAGCCCCTCACCGTTCTTCTCCAAGAAATCGACCACTCTAAGTCCCTGTTCGTTATGGCGGAAACAAGCGGTGGGGATGTATTTTTTGATAATAGCATCAAGAGCTTCTTCTCCAGCGTGTCCGAAAGGGGTATGCCCTATGTCGTGGGCAAGGGAAATCGCCTCTATTAAATCCTCATTGAGGCGAAGAGCCCTTCCAATTGTGCGTGCTATCTGGGAAACTTCAAGGGTATGAGTGAGGCGAGTGCGATAATGGTCACCCTCCGGAGCGATGAAAACCTGTGTTTTGTGCTTCAACCTGCGGAAAGCTTTGCTGTGAATTATCCTATCTCTATCCCGCTGAAAATCAGTTCTTATATCGCACTTCTTCTCCTCCCTCTGCCTTCCCCTGCTCTCTGAGGAAAGGGTGGCATAAGGAGAAAGATATTCCCTTTCCTTTTGTTCAATATATTCCCGAGGTAGCATCGCCCTTTAGCTCACCCCTCTATCACGATTAAGGATAAATCACCGAACAGGCTGAACAATTCCCATACGAGGTTGACGAGAGCAAGCCTATTCGCTCGCAATTCCTCATCCTCCGTCATAACTAACACTTTGTCAAAAAATCTATTTATGTAATCCTTTAAGGAAGAGAGTTCATAGAATATGGATTTATAGTCTTCCCTCTCTTTCAGCTCGTTAATCCTTTCCTTCACTTTATTTGCCTGCTTATAAAGTTCCTTTTCTTCTTCCAAAAGGAGAAGCTCCTCTCTTATATCTTTTTGTGGTTTTTCTCCCTTCTTTTCCGCTTGGCGGAGTATGTTTATCAATCTAACCGATGCCATCACGGTGGGAACAAATCCCTCCTCTTGCCTTAATTCCTCAAGGGCTAACGCCTTTTGGAAAACCTCCCTAATATCGTCAAATTTTCCCGCCAGCAACGCATTAACTATGTCATATCTTACCCCACTATCCCTTAAGGAAAGCTCCACCCTTGTCCGCATAAATTCCAAAAATTCATTAACCCCCTTGAGCTCAATCCCCTCGCTTGTATAAGTTTGTATAAATATGTTTAAGATTTCTTTGAAATTAAATCTGACCTCTTCTCGCAAAATGTCAATAACTGTTTGGCTCGCCCTTCTAAGAGCAAATGGGTCGGAGGAACCCGTCGGTTGTAACCCCAAGTGAAAGGCACCCAGGAGGGTATCAAATTTATCAATCAAGCTGATAATCCTACCAAGCGGGCTGTATATCCCCTCGGGAGAAAGCGAATATTGATAGGATTCGTATATCGCTTCCGCTACTTCTTTTTCCTCGCCCTGCAGAAGAGCGTAGCACCTTCCCACTACTCCCTGAAGGTCGGGGAATTCCCTCACCATATTCGTGGTCAAATCAGCCCTACACAAGCTTACCGCCCTTAAAGCCTTCTCCTTCATTTCCCCTAAAGGGAGAGATGAAATAACCGAAGTCATCCTCCTAATCTTATCCGCCATTGTTCCCAACCCTCGTAGAAAGATTATCCCCGAGAGCTGTTTGCTTCTCTCCTCCAGGGGAACCTTCAAGTCCTCCTCAAAGAAGAAATGGGCATCTGCAAGACGAGCTTTTAGAACCTGTTCATATCCTTCAATCACATTTTCCAACCCAACCTCATTCCCATCCCTCACGCCCACGAAATATGGAAGGAGCCTCCCCTCCTTATTGATAATCGGGAAAAGACGAAGATGGCTTTCCATAGCTGCTACTATGATTTCCTTGGGGAGGGAAAGGAACCTTGTATCTATTTTCCCCAAAAAGGGAAGAGGTCTCTCGTTGAGATAAACGACCTCTTCCAATAACCCTTCATCTCCTGCTAACTCCCCACCAACGCTTTTCGCTAGCTCGTTTGCCCTTTTAAGAATGATTTCCTTCCTTTCCTCTGGACTAAGTATTATCCCCTCTTTCCTCAATCTCTGAAAATAATCTTCTATGCTTTGAGGGGTAAACTCCCCTTTCAGATACCTTTCCAAGTAAGAAGCTCTGCGAGAAATCAATCCACCTATTTTTATCTCCAAAAGCTTCTCTCCCAAGAGCGTCAAGAACCAGCGAACCGGTCGGATAAACCTTAAACCTGAAGCATCCCATCGCATTGATTTAGGAAGAAATATAGAGGAAAATAAATCGGGTAGAATCTCCTTTAATACCTCTTCCGTGGGTTGTCCTTCCTCTCTCTTCACCGCATAAACATACTTTCCCTGTTCATTTTCCTTCACGATGAGCTCGTTAAGGCTTACACCTTGTGAGCGAGCGAAACCAATAGCTGCCTGCGTTGGATTACCTTGCTCATCAAAAGCGGCATGATAGGGCGGTCCCTTAATAGTCCGCACCTTCTCCCTCTGTTTATCCTCTATATCCCGAATGAGGAGAACAAGACGCCTCGGAGTTCCATAGACTTCTATCTTGGAAAAGGGGATGTCTTTTTGTTTGAGCATTCTTTCCGCTTCGCTCCCCAACTGCTTAATAGCTTGTGGGATGAAGTGGCAAGGAAGCTCTTCGCAACCTATTTCCCAAAGGAATTCCATTTATGCCCCTGCCTCCTGCTGAACATAAAGATGGGCACATCTGCTTGCTATCGCTCTAACTCTATCTATAAAGGAAGCTCTTTCAATCACGCTCAGCGCACCCCTTGCGTCCAGGATATTGAAGATATGGGAACATTTAAGGGCTAAATCATAGCTGGGGAAAATAATCCCTTTATCTAAGAGAGAATGGGCTTCCCTTTCAAATTGATTGAAGAGGGAAAGGAGAAGGGAGATATCAGCCAATTCAAAATTATATCGGCAATGCTCTACTTCCATATCCCTATGGAGCTCTCCATATTTCACCCCTTTCCCCCACTCAATCTCCAAAATGGATTCGCTTCTCTGTAGATACATAGCGAGCCTTTCTGGTCCGTAGGTTATCTCTGCCGAGATTGTGGAGAGCTCCAATCCTCCCATTTGCTGGAAATAAGTAAACTGGGTAATCTCCAATCCATCAAGCCAAACCTCCCATCCAACACCCGAGGCACCTAAGGTTGGCGATTCCCAATCATCCTCAATGAAGCGAACCTCGTGAAGCTGGAGGGGAATGCCTAAAAACTCAAGGCTTTCAAGGTAAATGTTCTGGATATCATCTGGGGCAGGCTTGATTATGACCTGATACTGATAGTATCTTTGCAAGCGGTTCGGGTTTTGCGCATAGCGACCATCTTGGGGACGGCGTGAAGGTTGAACATAAGCAACTCTCCAGGGGTTATCGCCTAAGGCGCCGAAGAATGTAGCGGGATGCATTGTCCCAGCTCCTACCTCAACATCGTAGGGCTGAAGGATAATGCAACCCTTTCTGCTCCAAAACTCATCCAGCTTGCGGAGAAGTGTTTGAAATTCCATCTGATTTTTTAATTATACAAATTATGTTTGATATTTCCAAACATAGTTTTCAGGCATTGTTAAATAATTCTGAAAAAGAAGGAAAAACTTTTTTATTCAAATTATTCATCCATCCCTGTGAAAAATTTGATTTGCAAGAAGGACTTAACCCGTGGTTCCTCTCCCTCCAACCTTAAGAGGCGTATATAGTAGAATAATTCTGGGGATGAATGCTGGCATTCATCCCAATTGAAAAGTAGCGCAGGATGTTTACTTGGGCTTGTTGAATAATTCCGAAAAGAA
>JBMFMH010000099.1:0-7417 GCA_049970775.1 bacterium
CTTTCTTGAAAATCAAATTTTTCCCATAGACGCATAAATCCTAAAAAGACATTTGCTTAAAATCCTGTTAAAAACCATCTCCCTATTTATTCAAACATACTTATTGAAATAGGCGGCGGATATCAAAGAGGGTAAGGATTGCCATTAGCCCCAAGAGAAAAGCTATCCCTATGGAATTAACAAGCACAATTTTTCTGTAATCTATATTCCTACGGTATATAGCTGCGTAAAGGGAGTTGATGAACATTATAAAGAGAAGTCCACCGTCCAAGCCGGGGATGGGGAAGAGGTTGAAAACCGCAAGGTTGACACTTATCATCGCTATCCTCTCAATGAGAACGGAAAAACCCAGCTGGGCTCCTTCCCCCGTTATCTTCGCCACCGCAACGGGACCGCCAACTTCAACGGGAACCTTTTTGGTTATCGCTAAATAAGGATAGATGAGCACGAGGCGGGTGAGATAATAAGTATCCTTTAAGCCCGCTAAAACCGCTTCTCCAAAAGGCATCTTCTTGGTGATGCTTGTGAAAACTATCCCTATTCTCCCAACCTCAACTTTCTCAATTCTCCCTCTTACGCTTCTGTATGATTTCTCCGCCTTGGGAACGATGTAAAATGACAAGAGCTGTCCGTTTCTTTTCACTTTCACGAGAACAGCTTGATTCACTCGCTTCTCTATTTCCTGACGCAGTTTTTCAGGTTTATTTGATTGCACATTACCAACCGCAACAAGGACATCGCCTGCTCTTAATCCCGCTTGAGCAGCGGGGGTATCGGGAAGAACACGTTCTATCCTGTTTGTCACCCCGATTGTCTTTCCAACGAAAATTCCCAAACAGCCAAAAATGACAATTGCCAAGACGAAGTTCATCAAAGAGCCAGAAATCAGAACGAAGAATCGTTGATGGAAGGGTCTCTGCATAAATCCTTTCCCTTCTTTCCAAGCCTCTGCGTTCATCTCCATTTCCGTTATATTCACATAGCCACCAAACAGAATGGGGCGAAGGGAGTATTTGGTTCCACCTAAGAGGAAAGAGAATGCGGGTTTACCGAAGCCGATGGAGAATTCCTTGACCTCCATTCCGAAGGCTTTGGCGAATAGGAGGTGTCCAAACTCATGGACGATTACCAAAATGCTTATAGCGAAGATGAAAGAGAAAAAGCTCAAAAGCAATTACATCGTCTCCTTCAAAACTTCTTCCTTCGCCCATTCATAGGCTTGAAGGATGTCCTCCAAACGAGGTTTCGTTTTCCCCTTATGTTTGGAAAGCACCTTCTCAACAAGCGAAGGAATTTCCACGAATTTTATCTTGTTTCTCAAAAACAAATCAACCGCCGCCTCATCCGCACCACAAAGAACGGCGGGGAAAGTTCCACCCTTCTCTCCTGCCTCCCTGCATAATTTTACTGCGGGAAAGCGTCTTTCGTCAAGTGGATGAAATGTTAAGGTAAGATTTTGAAGCTCAAGGGGGGATATAAGGGAGGGAAGACGCTGGGGATAAAGAAGGGCATATTGGATTGGTAGTCTCATATCGGGAAGGGATAACTGAGCTTTAAGTGAACCATCGGTGAACTCCACCAAGGAATGGATTATGCTTTGAGGATGGATAACAACATCAATTTTTGATATTGGGAAATCAAAAAGCCATTTCGCTTCAATTATCTCCAATCCTTTATTGAAAAGGGTGGCTGAATCTATCGTTATCTTCTTGCCCATCCTCCAAGTAGGATGTTGGAGAGCCTCTTCCGGTTTTATCTCGGAAAACCTTTCCAAAGGCGTGTTGAGGAATGGACCTCCTGAGGCAGTGAGGATAATCCTTTTTATATAACCCTCCTCTCCCTTGAGAAGTTGGTAAACCGCTGAATGTTCGCTATCAATGGGAATGAGTTCTCCCTTTTCCTTGCTTATCAATTCTCCACCGCAAACGAGGACCTCCTTAGCAGCCAAAGCCACCCTCTTACCCACCCTGAGGGCTCTTATCGTGGGCTCTATCGCTATTGGGGAGGGAATAGCAACGAGAAGTATGTCCACCTCCGGATGCTCCGCTATGTAGGAGAGACCTTCAATTTCCGTTAGAGTTTCTTTATCGGGGAATTCCTTTTCTAAAAGTGGTAAAAACTGAGGAGAACCTATGTGGAGGATTTTAGGATTGAAGCGAAGCGCCTGCTCCCGCAGGAGATTGTAATTTCTTCCCGCCGAGAGAGCAACGAGGGAAAGCTTATCCCGATGGTGTTCTATTACCTGGAGAGCTTGTTGACCAATTGAACCAGTGCTACCTAATATCGCGACCCTCTTCATTTGGTAAAGCACCGAATTTTCGCTTTCTCCTCTTATAATCCTCTATTGCCTTGATGAGGTCTTCCTTGGTGAAATCAGGCCACAAAGTATCGGTGAAATAGAACTCGGTATAGGCGATTTGCCAGAGAAGGAAATTGGAAACCCTTTGTTCCCCGGCGGTGCGTATCAATAAGTCAGGGTCGGGAATATCTTTTGTATAAAGGTAAGAAGCGAAGACCTCCTCATCAATATCCTCTATATCTCCCTTTTTAACTCCTTCCGCTATTCGCTTGCAAGCCTGAAGAAGCTCCGCCCTGCCACCATAGTTTATCGCCAAGATTAAATGGAGGTCCTTGTTTTGCGCCGTTTCCTCCTCAGACCTCCTTATCTCTTCTTGTAAATCTAAAGGTAGCTCCTCTCTCTTTCCAATAACGATTACCCTTACACCTTTCTCCTTCAATTCGGGGGTTTGAGAGCGCAGCTGTTCTTTGAGGAGCATCATCAGCCCTTCTACTTCTTCCTTTGGTCTACGCCAATTTTCCGTGGAGAAGGTGTAGAGGGTGAGGTAGGGAATAGAGAGGTCTCTACAGGCTTCCACTATCCTTCGCACTGTCCCGACGCCGGCGAGATGTCCCTCTAAGCGAGGTAATCCGCGCTTTTGCGCCCAGCGCCCATTGCCGTCCATAATAATTGCGATATGACGAGGGTTCTCCATATTTAATGTAAACATAACATATCTGGGGTTCGATTGTCAAATCTTGGTATAATCCCTTTACATATTAGGCTTAATAAAAAGGTTAGGATATCGGTGCTTAAGCATAAACTCCGAATGGAAAGAATTTTCGTAGCGTTCTGTAAAACCTCTCCACATAATCGTTCGCTTGCGGTCTTCTTGTTAGCTTCCAAATTTATTAAATTCTCGCTGAGCAAGGGAGTAGCGTTCCTGAAAAATCTTTTGTAGCTCAGTTTCAGGCTCAAGGAATTCACCTTGCCTTTTAGGCAGTTCTTTAAAAAATCCCTCCGATTTACCAGCAAGCACCGCTGCCCCGAAAGCGGAAGCATCCTTAATTTTGGGAAAGAAAACCCTTCTTCCTAGGACATTCGTCAGAATCATTCTCCAAGTCCTATCTTTTGCCCCTCCACCAAAGGCAACGAATTCCTTGATTTCCCCAACCAACTCCTCAATAACTTCAATGTTCTTCCTTATCTCAAAGCAGACCCCTTCTATAATCGCAAATAACATCTCTTCACCTGTCGTTGACAGGGATAGATTATGAAAGCTTCCCCTTGCCTCCTTTTTCCACGCCGGGGAGGAAGCCCCAGTGAGATAGGGAAAGAAGAAGGGAAGATGAGGGAATCTCGCAGGAGAAGGAAGTTGCCTCAGCCTTTTCCTCACCATTTTCCTCCACCAATCATAACAAGCTCCCGCTGTTGAGACCACTCCTTCCAATACCCATTTCCCCGGGGAAATATAGGGGAAGAGGGGAATCCTCATTTTTTTATCAATGAGAGGGAAAGGAGTAATTGTTGTAATGGCGGAGGCTGTCCCAATGGAGATGGTCGCTATCCCTTCCCTCAAACCGACCGCAAAGGAGGCGCATTTCTGGTCCTGTCCCGCTATCACAATGGGGGTTCCTTTTCTTAACCCTGTTTCCTCGCTTTCCCTAACATAACCTATTAGTTCTCCTGCCCAGCATATAGCGGGAAATTTAGCCTGAGAAATTCCGAATTCCTCCATAATCCTTTCCGCCCAGCGATTTCTCACAACATCGTATAAAAGTGTTCCACCTGCAAGGGTATGGTCAGTTTTCGTTTCTCCCGTTAACTTCATAACGATGAAGTCCGCAACTAAAAGGAACTTATGCGCCCGCTCGTAAGTCTCTTTTGCGTTTTTCCTCAGCCAAAGCAGTTTTGGTAGAAGATAGTAAGCCTCTGCTCTCTTCCCCGTGAGAGAGAAAATCTCATCTTCTGAAAGAATCCGAAGCACCTCCGCAAGCTCCTCTTCCGCCCTCGTATCAAGCCAGGAGATTGCGTTAGCAAGGGGATTGCCCTGTTCATCAACGGGGATGAAAGTGATGCCCTGTGATGTCACCCCAACCCCTCTTATCTCAGCGTTCGCTACCTGTGTTATCTCATTGATTACCTTCCTTACCCCTTCCCAAAGGTCGGCGGGCGACTGCTCTATTCCGTAGGGGGTGAAAAGAAGGGGGTAGGAAGCGGAAGCTTCCGCCAGCACTTTTCCCCTTTCACTTATCAAAACCCCCTTGCAACTGCTTGTTCCTACATCTATGCCGAGGAAGCTAACCTTTTTCCCCAGAGAATTCATAGAATTCTCTAATGAATTGGCAGAGATTCTCCACTATTTCCTCGTAAATGATTTTTCCCGTTTCCTCCGTTGCGGGTGTTGGGTCGCCGTATATTCCTGTTTTGCTTTTTTGTATTCCCCAGGTAGACCAGAAGACGCCCGATGAGGGAAGGAAGTTGTCGCCGGGGACAAACTTTGAGTGATAGCGCATAATATCTTCCCCCGTGAACTCCTCCCTTTTCACTGGTTGCTTGAAGAAAAGCATAAGGGAAGTTTCCCATTCTCCTCCGTGAATGCTCCCCCCGATAGGAGACTTCCTGATTTTCCTGTAAAGAGAAGCGCTGAGAGCAGCGGGGCTAACGGATGCTGGATAAATGCCAAATTCGTCACCTATCTCTCTTAAGGCTACCTCTATTATCCCTTTATGATGACCGTGTCCGTCAAGAAGGATTATCTTCTTAAACCCCATTTCTATAAGGGATGCAACGAGGTCATAGATGAGCTGAATTAAGACGAGGGGGCGTATGCGGATTGTTCCTGGCCAGCGGGTCATCTCCTTGGCGGAGTAACCCGTCCAAAGGGTCGGTAAAACGAGAATGGGAATTTCTCCCCTCAGCCTTTCTGCTGCCCCCTTCGCTATCTCGGTTACAATCACGCTATCGGTGGAAACGGGAAGATGCCTCCCATGCTCCTCTATAGTCCCTATGGGAAGAAGCAGAAGAGTGTTTTTCTTTATCGCTTCTTCTAACTGAGGCCAGGTTTTATCAGCGAAATAGATTGATTCCATTTAAAGCACACCAATCCTTTCCTCTTCAAAGATACTATCTTTCGGGAAGCAGGGTTTTGACACCTCAAGGACGAGGGCGGGTCCCTCAATCGCTTGAAAGGAGTGAACGGTTCTTTGTGCCACAGGAAACACCTCTCCTTCCTTGAGCACCAATTCTTCCCCATTTGCTCTCATCCTTACCTTCCCCTTCAGGACGAAGAAGGTCTCGTGTTTGTGATTATGAAAATGAGCTGGGCAGGCTTGGTTTTCAAAAAGGAAGAGGAACTTCCCGCAGTATCCTTCCTTCTCCTCGTTTGCAATCCAAAACTCAACCAAACCTTGCCGATAAAAATCGCCCAATCCGAAATCAAGGACCAGCCTGACCTTGCTCGGCATCCTTAATCCCCAACCGTTTATAATCCTCTCCACTTCCTCCAATATCTTCTCCTTTTCCCCTTTGAATTCCTTATCCTTTGCCCAACTAACTTCCATTTTCACAGCTCCTCCAAAGCTTCATCAACTGAGGCATCATCGTGCACTATGCGGCAAATCGCGCGGGTGATGGCGGTTGGGTTAGGGTAAGCCCAGACATTCCTGCCCACAGAAACCCCCCTCGCTCCGCATTCAATCGCGGATTTGATAAAACCGAGAAAGACCTCCGGGTCATCGGAGGAAGGTCCACCTAAAACCACATAAGGAGCAGGGCAGTAGCTTATTACCTCCTTGAAGCTTTCAGGGTTTCCCGTATAATACCCCTTAACTATATCCGCTCCCAGCTCCGCAGCTACCCTTGCGCTGAATTTCACCACCTCGGGGTTGGAAGGCCATCTCCTTTCCGCTTTAGTTTTAAACTGATGTTCCAGAAGCTCGGCGGGTATCATCTCGGTTAGCATAGGCATACCCCATCTCTCGCAAGCTTCGTTAACCATCCCTATCTTGTGGGACAATTGTGCCTCCCTGGGGACTCCGATTACGCCGAAAGTGGCTACTGCATCCGCTCCCATAGCGAGGGCACCCTCCACACTGTATATAAGCTCGTCGTTCGTCAAATCTGGACCTATTGAGGTAGCGGTTCCATCTATGCGAAGGATGAGAGCGATTTTCCCCGCTATTTCCTTATACACCCTTCTTGCAATGCCCGGGGTGAGAAGTATGGCATCCGCTCCTCCTTCAACTATCTGGTGAACAACCCTATGAGGGTCCTCTATTTCCCTCATCGGGCTAACGCAGATGCCGTGGTCAACAGTTACAAGCACCATTCTGCCGCTTTTACGATTAAAAAGTCTTGCCAAACGCATTTCTTTTCCGATGTTCATTTTTCTATCCCCTTTCTTGAACTTGGTTGATAAATCGAAATGATGTTATATTTTGATAGTGTTTTATTTGTTCAGGATTTTCCATTCTACTTTCCAAATTCCAACCAAACATACTAAATCGTCAACTCCTTTCATCAAAAATTCACTCTCTCGTTTATAATTATTGGTAGTGTTTCCTTTGTTTAGGACTTCCAATTTTAATACCCTCCTTTTATGCAGTCAAGCATTTTTGAGTAGTCTTTCCCCTGACGCTCTAAATTCCTTATCTTTACCCAGATGGCGGTGAAAAAGCCATCCATAGGGCGCGCCGGTGAAACTCCTTTATATCCCTCTCTAAGAGGGGGGTTGTCCTTAGACATTTGGATGCTTTCCTCCGGCATCCTTCCTTTCGGTTTGAGGATATATTCATCCTCAGCTCGTTCTTTCCTTCCATATCTCTTATAAAAATGCCTTTTCAAGACTTCCTTCTTCACAATATTCAGCCCCTTACGCAGCTCTCCTTTCTCTTTTTATAGCATAATAACCATTAGGGGGCAAATCCTAAATATTTGAAACGCTACCTATATTTTAGATTTTCTCAATTTTTACTGTCAAATTATTGCAAAACCCATATCGTATGTTCCTAAACGAGATTTTGTTGCATAAATCCTATAAAAAGGCATTTGTTTAAAATCCTGTAAACTATAATTGCTCTGGGTTTACATAAAACGAAGAAAATTTCATCCATATGAAAAAATTTGATGCTCAAGAAA
>JBMFMH010000100.1:0-7287 GCA_049970775.1 bacterium
AAACGCTACCGATTTTCCCCAAAATCTGGTTATAATTAAATTAGAGAATGAAGGTTTATCTGATTTATCCCGACCCTCAATGGAGAGAAAGAAGGAATCTCAGGGAAAGGAAATCGCTTTTCCCTCCCTTGGGGCTCTTACAAGTAGCTGCTCTCACACCCCCGGAAGTGGAGGTTAAGCTTACCGATGAGGCAATAGAGGACATAGACTTTGATTATGAAGCTGATTTAGTGGGAATAAGCTTCAACACCGCATCCGCCATTAGAGCCTTTGAGATAGCGAGGGAGTTTCGCAGAAGAGGAATGAAGGTGGTTATGGGGGGAGCGCATCCGTCTATGATGCCGGAGGAATGCGCCCAATACGCTGACGCAGTTGCGATTGGCGAAGCGGAGGGAACTTGGCTAAGGATTTTGGAGGATGTGAAAAATGGGGAGCTTAAAAAGTTCTATCGCTGTGAAGGTTTCCCCTCCTTGGATAACCTCCCCATTCCTCGCCGTGAGCTTCTTGACCCTAAAAGATATGCCGTCTTTTATACCGTGCAGACGACAAGGGGATGTCCCTACAACTGTGAGTTCTGCTCCGTAACCCGTTTCTTCGGCAGAACCTACCGCACCCGCCCAGTGGAAGAGGTTATAAGGGAAGTCGAGCAATTGGAGGGAAAATTCATAATATTCGTTGACGATAATATCCTCGGTAATCCAAAATATGCGAGAGAGCTATTCAAAGCCTTAATTCCCCTGAAGAAAATTTGGCTTTCTCAAGGCTCAATAAATATGACCAAAGATGAGGAGATTTTGCGTTTAGCTGTTCGTTCGGGATGTAGAGGGTTGTTCATTGGGTTTGAAAGCATATCCGAGGAGGCTTTAAGGGAGGTAGGAAAGAAGCATAATATAGTGGAGGAATATAGGAATGCGATAAAGCGGCTACATAATTTTGGGATAGCGATAATAGGTGCCTTCATCTTTGGTTTTGACAGCGATGATAAGGATGTTTTCAAGCGGACGGTGGAATTCGTTTATCGGGAGAGGATAGACCTTCCTCAATTTTCCATTTTAACCCCTTTACCTGGCACCGCTTTATACGAGAGGATGGAGAGGGAGGGGAGGATATTCTCTAAGGACTGGTCAAAATACACGGGAAATCATTGTGTTTTTTATCCCAGGAATATGACGCCGGAGGAGTTGGAGGAAGGGTTGGAGTGGGCATACAAAGAGATGTGCAATTTTCTGCCTCTTCTCAGGCGCACCTTTTCATTCTCTCGGCGTTTTCCGGTATCTTTTATATTGAACTATTACTACTATAAAACAGTGAAGGATTGGTTGAGGAGGAAGGGGAAATAGAATGGTGGGCGGGGTGGGACTCGAACCCACACGCCTCAGGGAGGCAGCGGATTTTAAGTCCGCGGTGTCTACCTGTTCCACCACCCGCCCTTTTTGGAGGCGGCGCCCGGAATCGAACCGGGGTATAGCGGTTTTGCAGACCGCTGCCTTACCTCTTGGCTACGCCGCCATTTTGGAGCGGGCGACGGGATTCGGACCCGCGACCTTCAGCCCGGGGAGCTGACGCTCTACCACTGAGCTACGCCCGCTTGATGGTGGGCGAAGTAGGACTTGAACCTACGACCTCTTGCTCGTGAAGCAAGCGCTCTCCCTCTGAGCTATTCGCCCTTTTCACCATTATATATTATATACGAATCCGCTGTTTGTCAATAGGAAATGAAGCAGGATGTCTATTGCTTGCATCTTTATTCCCGGTTTTGCTTTATTTGACGATAAACTGCATAATTGTTATTAAATAATAAATGGAAAAACAAAAAAGAAAGGAGGTTTGGTCATATGGCGCTGAAACCGTTAGGAGCAAAAGTTTTGGTGAAGCCTGACCCCGAGGAGGAAAAGACCAAAGGAGGTATCATCCTCCCCGATACAGCCAAGAAAAAATCACAAGAAGGTGTCGTCGTGGCTGTAGGAGAGGGGAAGTTATTGGAGAATGGGCAGAGGGTTCCCCTCTCCGTGAAGGTGGGAGATAGGGTCGTTTTCTCTAAGTATGGAGGAACAGAGGTGGAGATAGATGGGGAGGAGTATATCATCTTAGATGAGGATTCCATCTATGCTATTAAAGAATAAGGAGGTGTTGCGAAATGGCAGCTAAGCAACTTCTTTACAGCGAATCAGCAAGAAGAGCCCTCCAGAGGGGCGTAGATGCGGTTGCGGATGCAGTCAAGGTAACCTTAGGTCCAAGAGGAAGGACGGTAGTTTTGGAGAAGAAGTGGGGTTCACCCACGATTACCCGTGATGGTGTAACTGTTGCTAAGGAGATAGAACTAAAGGACCCGTTTGAGAATATGGGTGCCCAGCTTTGCCGAGAGGTAGCATCAAAGACGAACGATATAGCGGGCGATGGGACGACTACTGCTACCCTTCTTGCCCAAGTGATGGTAACGGAAGGGTTGAAGAATGTCGCTGCAGGAGCTAATCCCGTTGCGCTAAAGAGGGGGATAGATAAAGCGGTTGCTAAGGTCGTTGAGGAGTTGAAGAAGAGGGCTATCAAGATAGATAAGAAGGAAGACATCGCCAATGTAGCGAGCATCGCTGGCAACGATAGAGAGATTGGGAACATCATCGCGGATGCGATGGAGAAGGTTGGCAAGGATGGAGTTATCACCATTGAGGAATCCAAGGGGTTGGAGACAACGGTTGAGGTTGTGGAGGGAATGCAGTTTGACAAGGGCTACATTTCCCCCTATATGGTCACAGACCCCGAGAGGATGGAGGCGGTTCTTGAGGACCCCTACATTTTAATCCACGAGAAGAAGATTTCCTCCGCAACCGACCTCATACCTCTCCTTGAGAAAGTAGCAACAGCGAGGAGACCCCTGCTTATAATCGCTGAGGATGTTGAAGGGGATGCCCTTGCAACGCTGGTGGTAAACAAGCTGCGTGGCGTCCTCACATCGGTAGCCGTTAAGGCGCCTGGTTTTGGCGAGAGAAGGAAGGCGATGATGCAGGATATAGCCATTCTCACCGGTGGCACCTTCCTATCCGAGGAGCTCGGCGTGAAGTTGGAGAATGTAACTCTGGATATGCTCGGAACCGCTAAGAAGGTCGTAGTGGGAAAGGAAGAGACGACAATCATTGAGGGCGGTGGCTCCAAGGAAGCGGTTATGGGACGCATAGAACAGATTAAAGCGGAGCTGGAAAAGACGGAATCATCCTACGATAGGGAGAAGCTGCAGGAGAGGTTGGCTAAATTAGCTGGCGGTGTCGCCCAGATAAAGGTTGGTGCAGCGACTGAGACCGAGCTGAAGGAGAAGAAGCATCGCTATGAAGACGCCTTGAACGCAACCAGAGCGGCTGTTGAGGAAGGCATCGTTGCTGGCGGTGGAGCAACATTCCTTGCTATCGCGCCTCTTCTCGACGAGATAGAAGCAGAGGGCGACGAAAAAGTAGGTGTAAACATCGTCAAGCGGGCACTTGAGGAACCAATTAGGCAGATAGCTTCCAATGCAGGCTATGAGGGCTCCGTCGTTGTTGAGCATGTCAAAGCCCTTCACAAGGAAGGCAAGACCACTTGGGGCTTTGACGCCGTCACCGAGACCTACAGGGATATGATTGAGGCAGGAATCATTGACCCTGTTAAAGTAGCCCGCACCGCTCTTGAGAACGCCGCCAGCATAGCCGGACTCCTCCTAACCACCGAGACCCTCGTCACCGAGATACCGGAAAAGGAGAAGGAGAAGGTGCCTGGAGGAGGATACTCTGACTACGAGATGTAGTTGAGAGATGGTAAGGTCTGGGGGAGCCCCTTATAGGGGGCTCCCCCTTTTTTTATAACCCTATAGCTTCCCGCTTCTCCCCAGATAAATATCCCGCAAACACTACCTCCAATTCCCTCAATCCATCCATCAAAGGAACAGGTGGCTCCAATCCCTTCTCAATCCTATTAATATAATCCTTTACCATAAGCTGATGGAGGGGAGAACCCCAATAACGCCAGCTGAGTTCCTTCCCTTTTTCATCAATATAAGTGAGAACTTGAGCGAAAGCGTTTACTAACAAGGCTCCTTCCTTGCCGACCAGCTCAATCGTTGCATCACCCCAGAAAGGATAGCTCTGGGGATAACACCAGGAAGGGTCAAGAGTGGCGAAAGCTCCCTTTTCAAAGCGGAGGGCGAGGGTGGCGATGTCCTCAACCTCTATTCCTGATTGCCCGCTCCTCTGGATTTCCGCATATACCTCTTTCACTTCATCCCCTATCAGCCATCTCATAACATCTATCATAGGCAAAGCGTTTTGGAGAATCGCTCCACCACCAGCGAATTCCCTCTTAACTTGCCAGCCATCAGGCACCTTGCTTCTATGTGTCGCCTTCAGGGCTAATACCTCTCCAATTCTCCCCTCTTTGAGTATCTCCTTAGCCCTCAATAAGGGTGGGGAATAACGATAGGGAAAAGCTAAAAATAGGGAGGCTTTCTTTTCTCCAACGGATTCAATAATCAATTTCGCATCTTCAACCGATGTCGTCAGGGGTGGTTCACAGATTATCTTTTTACAGGCTTCTAATGAGATAGCTATGTCATCTTTATGCTTTGCGTTCTCTGAGCAAATGAAAACTACATCAAGCCCTTTAGCGAGAAGCTCCTCCCTTTGGGGAAAATATGGGACAGAGAGCTTCTCACTCGCCTTTTTCCCTCTTTCTTCTTCATCATCCGCCAATCCCACTAATTCTAAACCCATCTCCTTTACTATTTCAGCGTATATCCAGGCATTCCTATGTGCGAAGGAAATTATCCCTATCTTCATATGCTCACACCTCCTTAAAGATAAATTGGCTTGCCTTGCTTGACCGATTCTATGGCTGAGAGGGCGATGCGCACTGCTTCAAATCCATCCTCCGCTTTCACATCCGGCTCTTTATCCTCCTCAACACAGGAAAGGAAATGTTGGATTTCCAAAAAGTAAGGATTTTCCGCGAGAGGGCTTTCCGGAACAGCTACTCCCGCTTTTCCTTCCTCGGGCTTAACGAGCAACTTAATCGGCATCGTTGATTGATTGTCAAAGAGAAGCATTCCTTCTTCTCCTGCTATCTCGTAAGAGGTGCGGAAAGGTGAGCCTGGTGGATAGGCGAAAATTCCCTCTATATGCGCTAAAACGCCGGAACGGAAGCGAAGAATTACCAGCGTATAGTCAAGATGTTCAAGCTTCTTGAATGTGAGGGAATGGGCGAAGACCCTCTCTACCTCACCGAAGCACCAGCGGAGGAAATCGAAATCGTGGATTATCAAGTCCAAGATGACGCCGCCGCTTTTCTCAAAATCCGCATACCAATCAGCCCTGCCGATGGGGAAAACACCCCCTCTCGTCGTGCGGGCGATTATGGGCTTTCCAATAGCTCCTTCCTCAATCATCATCTTCGCTTTCCTATACTCTGGAAACCATCTCAATACCTGCCCTACCATAAACTTCACTCCCGCCTTTTCCACTTCCTTTATCATTTCCTCACCCTGTTCAAGCGTTCTTGCCAAGGGCTTCTCGCAGAAGATATGCTTTCCCGCACGGGCTGCTGCTATAACATACTGATGGTGGGTATGAGTGGGGGTGCAGACATCAACGATGTCCGCTTCTTTCAATAACTGGTTCAACTCAACCGCTTTTGTGGAGTAGCGGGAGGCAAGCGCCTCAGCATAGGATTTATTCACATCGTAGATGCCGACGATTTCAACCCTTCCCGTGTTGGTCCAGGCTTCTGAATGCATTCTTCCCATAGTGCCTGCGCCGATTATTCCTACTTTCAACAAGATGAAATCACCTCCTTTTTAATTTTCCTATAGTATAACCGATTATATTGCCTAAGTCATAGGCAAAAAGAACAGGTATAAACCACAGATAGGCTTTCCAAGAAAGATTTCTCCTTCTTCTCGCTCGCAAAAGCGCTCGGAAAATATAAAGGGAAAGGCAGAGGAGGAAAAGATAAAGGAAAGGACGGAAGAGGAAGGAGAGAAGAAGCAGAAAAACCCCGAGGAGATATAGCCAAATCTTGTTATAATGGGGAAAGAAGACCCCAGCCTTGGCATCCCAGAAGGAATACTCGTAAAACTGCTTAAAAACAGATTTAAGGGAATTCCTTAAATGCCATTTAACTATGGCTTTCGGCTGGAAAACGAACCTCGCTCCCGCTTTTTTTAGAGACAGGTCAAAAACAGTGTCCTCGGCGCTTTTCATCCACTCAGGGTAGCCCCCGACATTTTCCCAAACAGCTTTCTTGAAGGCGACACTGCGGGAGGAGGGAAGGAAATCAAGGGGTGATATCTCATTTAGAGAAGGTATTATCAGGGAAGCGAGCGTTTCTTGAAAAGGGTTTTCTATGATTGGTTCGTAGTATCCAGCTACGACATCAACTGAAGGGTCTTTCTGAAATGGTGCAACCAGATTCTCCAACCAATCCCGAGCGGGAACGCATCCCGCATCTATGGAGGCGATTATTTCACCTCTTGCCTTCTTGATAGCGCTGTTTCGTCCCTCCGCCCGGCTTGCGCCGGGGCAAACCAAAACCTCGAGGGGAAGGATAGAGGAATATTTGCGAAGAAGAGGAACTGTCTCGTCTTTGGAGCCGGCATCAACTATTATTATCTCATCTGGAGGAAGGGTTTGCCCTGCGAGGGCTTCCAAAAGATGTGCTATATTTCCCCCCTCGTTAAGAACGGTTGAGATAACGGATATTTTCATTTAGAAAACAAAGATATCAGGAAATAAATTAAAGTCAAAAAGGCAATTGAACCATAAAACCAACCTAAAGTTAAAGAGAACATAATTCTCAATCTGGATTGAACCCTATCTTTAAAACGATACGCGTTCATATCAAATAAATATTCCTCAGTTTTCAATCTGTTTGAGATAACCCAGTTATATAATTCCCTATACATTCGTTCCTGCCATAAAAAGTATGCGTCTAAAAACCAAAAAACGACCAATGGGATAAAGGCAATCAAAACCTGATAATTGGTCCCTTTTAAGAGCAAAGTTGCAACGACGAGGATTATAGTCCAACCCTTTATTACGAAGGAATTAGAAGCCATCCGTTTTATTATGTCCTGGATAATTTCTATTTCCTTTATCATATATTCTTTCAAGGATTCCTTGTTTTCCATCTTCATCGCTTCCCAATTTTAGATTATAACTGCCTTTAGAAACCCGTCAAAATCGCCCGATGTTCAGAAAGATATCCCCTTCCAGAAAAAGGTGGTGTTTATTCATTTCTTCAGCAACGATTATGCCTATTTCGGCTTTGTTG
>JBMFMH010000101.1:0-3679 GCA_049970775.1 bacterium
CTCCATTGTCAGTTTGAACACACTTAACTTTACAAGGGAAAAACAAATAATAACTTCATAAATTCCTTCTTCAATGGCATCTGTTCTAAGCGGGGACATTCTTCTCTTCTTCTTTCATTTCTTTTTCCAATAATCCACTATGCTTTTAGCCACACCAAAAGCTCCCCTTACTCTTATCCTTATCTAATGATTCCAATATCTTTTTGAAATTTTTCAGCTGTGTAAAACCCATTCCCCTTTCAAAAAGGTTGCAAGAATATGAAATTAAGATGTAGAATTTGGGAAAAAGGAGGGATTTTCTATGCCTGATTTGAATTTCATAATCATTGTTTCCGACACATTTAGAAGAGATAACCTCTCCTTCTATGGCAATCAATCCCTTAAAACGCAGACGCCTAACCTTGATAAACTCGCTAAGGAATCCATCGTCTTTATGAATCACTACACCGCCTCCTTCCCCACCATCCCCAATCGGCGAGACCTCTTCACGGGTAGATTCACCTTCACCTACACCGATTGGGCTCCCCTTTCCCAAGACGAAATCGTCCTCTCCCAACTCCTTACCTCTTCCGGCTACACGACTATGTTCATCGCCGATACTCCCCATCTTATGAACGAAGGCTATAACTACGCAAGAGGTTTCTCCGCCTGGCTCTGGATTAGAGGGCAGGAGAACGATAGATATCGCACTGCCCCAAAAGAGGTCAAATTCCCCTGCTCCCCTGAAAAACTCAGGGATACGACGAGGACAGTAACCCAATATCTCCGCAATGTCCATCATAGAAAATACGAAGAAGATTATTTCTGCGCCCAAACTATGAGTGAAGCCATCCGCTGGCTTGAGGAGAATTATAGAAATGGGAAGTTTTTCCTCTATGTTGATACCTTCGACCCTCACGAGCCCTGGGACCCTCCAAAATGGTTCGTTGACCTCTACGACCCAGATTATCAGGGAGAAGAGGTTATCTATCCCGTTTACGGTCCAGCCGATTATCTAACGGAAGCGGAATTGAGGCATATGAGAGCCCTATATTCAGGAGAGGCAACGATGGTGGATAAGTGGATAGGAAACCTTCTCTCTAAGGTTGAGGATTTGGGCTTATTGGATAACACGGTTTTAATCTTCACAACCGACCACGGTTTTTATTTAGGAGAGCACGGATTGGTGGGAAAGATAACGAAAATTTATCGGGAGGTGAGCGAGATTCCTCTCTTCATTCGCTTGCCCGGTGGAAAGCATCAAAAGATTAATGCCATCACCCAGCCTCCCGATGTTATGCCAACCGTTTTGGAATTGGCAGGCGTTGAGATTCCCTCTACCGTGCAGGGGAAATCGCTCCTTCCCCTAATAGAGGGAAAGGCGAAAGGAAGGGATATAGCGATTTCCTCCTGGGCGATTATCCATAGACCCGCTTCAGAGGAAAGGGTTTCCCTCAATCCCTATAATTGGGCACAGTATGCCTGGAGACTGAAGCCAAGCACGATAACCGATGGTGAATGGGTTCTCATCGTGGGAGCGGGAGATATGCATCCCGAGCTCTATCATCTTCCCTCCGACCCTAAACAGGAGAGAAACATTTTTGAGGAAAACAGGGGAAAAGCGGAAGAGCTTTTCAATAAGTATATCTCCTCTCTCAGGGAATGGAACACGAAGGAAGAATATATTACGCAAAGGAGGTTATGATGAAGGCGGAGATAGTCTCCATTGGGAGCGAGCTCCTTTCGGGAATGACGATAGATACCAATTCCGCCTATCTGGGAAGGATTCTTACGGAATGCGGGATCATTCTTTTGCGGAAAACGGCGGTTGTTGATAGCTTGGAGGAAATTTCCCAAACCTTGAAGGAAAGCCTTTCCCGTGCGGATATAGTGATAACAGTGGGTGGATTAGGTCCGACGAGCGACGATTTAACGAGGGAAGCGATTTGTGAGGCAATCAAAACGAATCTTCTGTTCAGGGAGGAGTTAGCGGAGAGGATAAAGGAGCATTTCAGCAGAAGAGGAATGAGGATGCCGGAAATAAACCTTAAACAAGCTTATCTTCCCGAGGGGGCAATAGCGATTGATAATAAGGTTGGAACTGCTCCGGGCTTTATATTAGAAAAAGAAGGCAAGACAATCATCGCCCTCCCTGGACCGCCCTCCGAGCTTGTGCCGATGGTTGAGGAAGTGGTAAAGCCCTATCTCAAGGAAAAGAATCCCGGCGAGGTGATAATTCATCGGACATTGAAAGTTGTGGGTAGACCCGAATCCTATGTTGAGGAGGTTTTGCAGGATTTGATGTCCCCACAAGGCAACCCATCCCTCGCTCCATTTGCGAAAACAGCGGAGATTCAACTCGTTATTAGGGCGAGAGGAGAGGAGGAAACAGCCAGGAAGATGGTTGAGGAGATGGAGGGAAAAGTAAGGGAAAGGCTTGGTGAGGATGTATATGGGGTGGATGAGGAAGAGCTGGAGGAGGTGGTTGGGAGGATGTTGAGGGAGAGGGGATTGACATTGGCAGTGGCGGAATCCTGCACAGGTGGGCTTTTGGGCTACAGGATAACGAAGATATCGGGGAGTTCAGACTATTTTCTCGGCGGGGTGATTTCCTATGCGAATGAGGTGAAGAGGAATGTTTTGATGGTGAATGAGGAGGATTTAAGGAGATATGGAGCGGTAAGCGAGCAGGTAGCGAGACAAATGGCGGAGGGGGCAAGGCGTGTTATAAAGGCTGATTTGGGAGTGGGGATAACAGGGATAGCTGGTCCTACAGGTGGGACGCCGGAGAAACCGGTTGGCTTGGTCTACATAGCTTTGGCAACACCAAAGGAGACGATATGCCAAAGGAACATATTTCCCGGTGATAGGGAAATGGTTCGCTGGCGTTCCAGCCAAACCGCATTGGATATGGTGAGAAGATGGCTGATAAAACATCCAAAAGGATAAGATGCTTCATCGCCCTTCTTCTTCCCGAGGAAATAAAGAAGAAGGCGGTGGAGGTTCAAAACAGGTTGAGGAAGGCAAACGCGGATGTCAAATGGGTGGAGAAGGAGAACCTTCACATAACTCTGCGCTTTTTAGGCGAGATAGAGGAGGACAAGGTGGAGAAGGTAAAGAGATTGATGGAGGAAGTGGGGAGGAAATTTAGCTCGCCAAGGCTTGTTTTCCGAGGGATTGGTGCTTTTCCCGATTTGAGGCGTCCGAGGGTCGTTTGGGTAGGTGGTGAAGCGGATATGCTTTTAAAGATTGCGGAAGAACTGGAAAAGGGGGTAAGGAACATAGGGATACCACCTGAAAAGCCTTTCTCATTCCACTTGACATTGGGGCGAGTGCGTTCGGGAAAGAATTTAGGGCAATTGACGAGGGCAATGGAGGAAGTGGGCGATATTTATCTGGGGGAGATGGTTGCGGAAAAAATGACGCTGATGCAAAGCCTCCTCTTGCCCCAGGGTCCCCAATACACTGCTCTGTATGAGGTGGAATTCAAGAAGGGGTGAATGGCGATAGAGGCATACAAAGAATACCTAAACCGCTACCCAGAAAGCGAGGATGTTCCGGCTGTCTTGATGAACCTGGCTTGGCGATATAGGTTAACGGATAAGGAAAAAGAGAAGGAAATACTACTTGAATTAAACAGACGATTTCCTAATACCGAATTGGGCTGGTTCGCTTTAGGGCTTTATTATGAGGAATGTGG
>JBMFMH010000101.1:3779-7248 GCA_049970775.1 bacterium
AAAGAGGGTCCTTCATAGTTATGAGAAAGTTATTTCTCCTGTTTCCTTACCACCAAGAGGAGAAGCGGAAGGTGATAGCAAATTGGTTGGTCCAATATATGGGATATTTATGGATTACAAGATGGAGTTCCGCAGGAAGGATAGAATAATCATCGTGTATGGAACAGGGAATGAAAGGGAAGAGGATAATCGGACTTATGAAGATTTTGCCCAGAAAGTAAAAGAGCACCTTGAAGATGCAGCTGTTATCAAGGGAGATGAAGATGTATCAATGGAAGAGAAGGTTAGTAAAAACCTTGTCTTAATTGGGACACCTCAAACAAACAGGGTTTTTAGGGAAATCAGCACCGCTCTCCCCATAAAAATAGGCGATGAGACCATCCAGGTGGCTAATAGAATTTATAAGGGGAAAGGAATCGGCATAGTTATGGTTGCCCCTAACCCTTTTAATAAAGAGCTATTCGTTTTGATATATTCGGCTTTTGAACCCTCTGTTTTAAGAAATATATTCTCGGTCTATCACGGGGGAACGGATTACATAGTTTTTTCTAAGGAATCGTTGAGCGAGGGGAGCGAGCCCGACCCGAATAAACCTTCTCTGGAGGAAGGTTATTTTCTAAAAAATCCAAATAAATGGGAACCTTTTCCTTCCAAATAAAATAAAACCACCGGCGTCGCCCCGAAAAAATTACAAAAGGATATAAGCTCATTGCGTAATGACAAATTTTGTCTATTTTTCCTTTGGTGTATTTTCTTTATGCCAATCATTTAGCGGGGTCTGATATTTATGTTGTTATACACTTCCTTGAAGGATTGGTCTTGAAATTGTAATATTTAATATGCTCTCCAAGATAGATATCCAATGATACAAGTCAATGCCCTGAGAAAAGTTTATCGCACTTATGAGAAAGAGGAAGGGATTATCGGCTCCCTTAAGGCGCTCTTCAAGAGAAAATATAGGGAGGTTGAGGCGCTCAAGGGTATTTCCTTCTCCATAGAAGAAGGGGAGTTCGTCGGCTATATCGGTCCCAATGGCGCCGGCAAAACAACTACCCTCAAAATCCTCTCCGGTATCTTATACCCGACCTCCGGCGAGGTGAGGGTTTTAGGCTTCATCCCTTGGGAAAGAAGGGAGAAATTCTTGAAGCAAATCTCCTTCGTTATGGGGCAAAGACAACAGCTCTGGTGGGACTTACCAGCGATTGAATCGTTCCTACTAAATAAGGAAATCTACGAAATTCCTGCCCCGCTTTTCCATAAGAACTTAGAGGAACTTTCCTCCCTTCTTTCCGTTGAACACCTTTTAAAAGTCCCCTTGCGAAATCTCTCCTTGGGCGAAAGGATGAAAATGGAGCTCATCGCCTCCCTGCTTCACTCCCCTAAAATCCTCTTTTTGGATGAGCCCACAATCGGTTTGGATGTAATCGCACAAAAGGAGATGAGGGATTTCCTCAAGAGATACAATCGGGAACATAAAACCACGATTATCCTCACGAGCCATTATATGAGGGATGTTGAAGAGTTATGCGAGAGGGTGATAGTTCTTCATCAAGGGGAAATCTATTTTGATGGGGAAATAGAGGAGCTCACGAAGAGAATAAGCGCTGAGAAATTGCTCACGATAACTTTTGAGGAAACTGTGCCTAAAGGGATTAGCGATGAATGGGAGATTATAAACAGGGAAGGAACAAGCGTAACATTAAAGGTGAAAAGGGAAAAGATAGCGGATTTATCCCGCTTCTTTTTGAGCAATTATAATGTGAAGGATATAAAGGCGGAGGAGATTCCCCTTGAGGAGATAATCAGAACCCTCTTTTTGGAGCTGAGGGAAAATGAAGAAGTATCTGAGAGTAATATCTAATGTCGTTCAGGAATCTGCCGCTTATCGCCTTAATCACTTTTTGAGCTTCCTCTGCGTTGCGGTTCCCCTCCTCGCAATAATTTTCCTTTGGCGAACAATCTACTCGTATGTTTCAAATATCAAAGGCTATAACGAATCTATGATGATAACCTACTACCTTCTTTCCACTTGGCTTGCCGACCTCACAGGAGTCACCCTCTTATGGGAGATAACTTCCGATATCAAGGATGGTAACCTCTCCGTTTTTCTACTCCGCCCTATGAGCTATCAGCTTTATCAACTATCAACAAGGATAGGAGCGAATCTACCCTATTCCTTGATAGGAGCGGGAATAATTGTTCTCTTCGCCATCTTTTTGGCGAGGGATGCCTTCTTCCCCTCTAATCTCCTTTTAATTCCTCTTTTCCTATTCACCGCTTTTCTCAGCTTCCTTTTGGCTTTTCAATTCTCCTATCTCCTCAGCCTCTCCGCCTTCTGGCTTGAGGAAAGCTCGGCAATCCAGCTTTTCCTTGAGATTTTGATGCTCTTTTTAAGCGGCGCTCTCCTTCCCCTCAACCTTTTCCCAACCTCCATCTATAAAATACTGACCAATCTACCTTTTCAATACCTCCTCTACTTTCCAATAAATATTTATTTAGGTAAGCTGGATTTTGGAGAAATCAGCAAGGGCATAACGATGGAAGTGGTATGGATAATCATCCTTCAGGTTCTTATTTTCCTTTTTTGGCGGAGGGGAATAAGGAGATACTCCGCTGTGGGAGGTTAAACAATGAGGTATTTGAGGTTATGGGCTTTCTTTTTCCGAAATTGTCTAATAAGGGAGATGTCCTTCCGTGGCAATTTCCTCCTTCAGGTTTTCGGCAACCTCCTTTGGTTCATCGTAAATATAGCTTTCTTTCGTGTTATCTATTTACACACTCCCACGATTGGTGGCTGGAAGCTTCATCAAACGCTTCTCCTCGTGAGCACCGCCCAGATAGTAAACTACCTTTACGGTGGATTGGCGCTGGGAATTCACAATATGAACGATTATGTTAAAAGGGGAACGCTGGATTTCATCCTTCTAAAGCCCGCCGACACTCAATTTCTCATCTCAACGAGGTTTGTTAATTGGCGCTCCCTCTCAAGCATAGTTTTCCCCCTGTCGCTTATCCTTTATTTAATTCTTTCTTTGAAGATAAAAATCTCCCCTCTCTCGTTTATTTTATATCTTCTTCTGCTTTTGTGCGGATTTCTTCTCCAATATTCGCTTGGTTTCATCGTTATGACGACGGCGATTTGGCTCGTTAATGCGGAAGCGCTTTATGCCCTCTTCAGTCAAATCGTTGATTTAGCCCGATATCCTCTTTCCATATATAAGGGAGGGGTGAGGATTTTCTTCACATTCGTTATCCCCATAATACTGATAGCAAATGTTCCTGCCCTAACCCTCTTGGGGGAATTGAGTCATCATTTCATAGCAACCGCTTTTTTCGCATCGGTTTTCTTTTTTCTCCTATCACGGCGATTTTTTGCTTACGCCCTTTCCTTCTATTGTAGTGCGAGCAGTTAAATGGGGTCGATAATTTTTAAGAAAATAAAGCATGATGTTGATTTTGGTTTTGTTGC
>JBMFMH010000102.1:0-7174 GCA_049970775.1 bacterium
AATGTTTCGCCCAAATCGCTTGTGGATAAAGGGGCATCCAGACCTTCATCCCTCTTGGTTCCCTATTATCCCAAGCATAATAAGGGATAGCCCTCACCTTCACCTTCCTCACCCTGGGGCTCACAGCCTGATACAGCTCATCCTTCCACTCCAAACCCTCGCTTGCTATCCCCTCTCCATCCAAAACCACAATACCTCCTAATAATTCCTTCTCCCATTTCGGCTTGAAGTCCCCCTCCAATGTGAGGTATATCAACCCTAAAGGAGCGTCTTGGTCCTGCTCCTCAAAGCAGTAAATAAGCGGACCCCGTTGCAAAGCCACTTTACCGATGTCTTCCTTAACCTCTGGATGAGCAACAATCTTCTCCACCGGCATAGGCATATCCATCTCTACTTTATCCCCATCCTTCCAAACCCTCCGCAATACTATATAACCCCTTTCCACCCTGGGATTCTCCTCCTTCTTGCCGTTTACCCTTACCTCCACCCCTTTACACCAGCCCGGCACCCTCAAATAGAGGGAGAATTCAAAAGGCTCTGGGGGATGAAGCAAGAAAAGCATATGTCCATCCCAGGGATAATCCCCAAGGACCTCTAAATTCACCTTCTTTCCATTTAACTCAAAACTCCCATTGCCCGGAACATAGAGGTTAACCCAGATTCCATCATCCGATTGAGCATAGATGTAATTGCCCAGCGAAGCGATTAAGCGGGCGATGTTGGGTGGACAGCAGGCACAGCCGAACCATTCCTCTCGCTTATACCCTCCCTTGCTTTCCAAAGGATTGACATAGAAAAAGTGGTCACCGCTAAGGGAAATGCCCGCCAATGCCCCGTTGTAGAGCGCCCTTTCCAACACATCAACAAATTGAGAATCGCCATACAACAAAGCGAGGCGATGTGCCCAGAATACCATAGCACAGGAGGCGCAGGTTTCCTGGTAAGCGGTGAGGTTGGGAAGGTCATAGTCAGTCGTGAAGCCCTCGTTTGCGGCGGAGCTACCGATGCCTCCCGTGATGAACATCTTCCTCTGCGTTGCATTCCTCCATATCCTTAAAACAGCCTGTAGAAGCTCCTCGTCATTTGTTTCCCTTCCCACATCAACCGCCCCTGCCATTAGATATCCCGCCCTCACCGCATGCCCGACGATTTCCTTCTGCTCCTTTATCGGCATATCATCCTGAAAATAGCTTCCGTCGTATTGCTCCAAGGGGATGTTATGCTCTTGGGCGAAGTACTTACTTCCTCGCTTTAAAATAAAGAAACGAGCTAAATCAAAGTAGCGCTTATCTCCCGTCGCTTTCCAAAGCTTGACTAAAGCAAGCTCCACCTCGGGATGTCCACAATAGCCGAGGCGCTTCCCCTCACCGAAGAGCGAATCTATGTGGTCAGCAAAGCGAATCGCTACATCCAAGAGGTTTCTCTTCCCCGTTGCCTCGTAATAAGCAACCGCTGCCTCAAAGAGATGCCCAGCACAGTAAAGCTCGTGGCAATCCCTGAGATTCGTCAAGCGTTTCTCCGGCTCAACTACCTCAAAATAAGTGTTGAGATAGCCATCAGGAAGCTGGGAAGAAGCGATAAGGGAGATTATATCGTCAATTTGTCTCTCCAAATCTGGGTCAGGATGTTTAGCGAGAACATAGGCGGCCGCTTCTATGGATTTATATAAATCGGAATCCATCCAATAAGGACCGCTATAACCCTCGTGCTTTTTGTCCCTTGCCAACCTGAAATTATTTATATTCCCCGCTTTCTCCAACATTTTGAAGAGATGAGGAATCGTGATTTTCCTGAGGGTTTCCTGGCGGGGCGCCCAGAAACGGTCATTGATTTCTACATTTTTGAGGGAAACTGGTTTAAGGAACTTTTTCTCCATATTGCCTCCTCCCTGTGCCAAACTGCTTTGGATTCCCAACAAGGGAATAACAAGGCTTATGATAAACAGATTCAATCTCCTCGCAAAATCTATGCTCTTAATCATAGCGAAATTGGTAGTGTTTCATTATAATTATAGCATAACATCTTAAAGCATTAACTTTTTTAAATCAAGATTTTTTATCTTATCCTGCTCAGTATTTCCTCCCTCAGCTCCTCTGTTGACACCGTGGCTGTCCCTATCTTGCCGACGGCGATGCCCGCCGCTATGTTCGCCAATTGAGCTGCTTGATAGAGATTCGCTCCCGCAAGAAGGGAAAGGGTTACCGTTGCGGTTACTACATCACCCGCTCCTGTGACATCAAAGACCTGACGAGCAACCGTCGGTATATCCATAACCTCGCCCTCCCTTGGGAACACCATCATCCCCTTCGCCCCCCTCGTTATGATTACGCCTTTTGCGGATAGACCTTCAAGGAGAGCCTTTCCATACCTCTTAACATCTTCATCCTCACGCCCCTTCTCCCCCAGAGCAGCAGCTGCTTCATTGTCGTTGGGAACCACATAATCTATTCCCCTAAAATAACCAATCCTTTCCCGGGAATCGCCCACGGAAAGGGGCGCCTTTTCGGAAACCCACTCTATTATCTCATCCATTACAACTCCATAGGAATAATCCGCTAAAACAACCGCATCCACCTTATCTATATATTCCTGCACCCTCCCCAAAAGCTCGCTTCTCACCCTTTCCTCAATCTCATCCTGGTTATACTCATCTATAAGAGCAAGCTGTTGAGTTGGGGAATGTTCCTTCGTCGCCAGAAGCTTTGTAAATGTAGTGGTAATGTAGGAGGGAGCAACGACTATTCCCTCTACATTTATCTTCTGCCTTCGCATCAAGTCTATGAGAATATGTCCGTGATAGTCGTCCCCCACTATCCCCACCGAGATTACTTCACCCCCCAACCTTGCTAGGCAATTGCAAACATTAGCTCCACCTCCTGGCGTATAATCCCTTCTCAAAAGCCTCATTCGTGGGACGGGAGCTTCGGGGGAAAGGGCATAAGCCTCACCGAGAATATACTCATCAAGACACATATCGCCGATTACAAGGACCCTTTTCCCTAAGAAATTAGGGAGAAAGTCCAAAAGTTGAGGTGTTATCTCCACCGGCATAAGTCAGCTGGGAATGGAGTTCAACCTCTTTTTTATATGGTTTATGAACTCTATCTCCTGTGGGTCAAAGCCATAGAGAACCGCAAGATACAGGCTCACAAAATCACCGAGATATAAGAGAGATAGAGCCCTTGCCAACCTTCCTTCACCTTTAGTCCAGACCTCGTAAATATTCGTCTTATCAGAAAGGAGCTCCTTGGTTATCTCTATTCTCGCCCTTATCCTATCGTTTTCTCCCTTATCCCTCAAAATGACCACAGCAAAATCAGCTACCTTTTCCCTTGATTCCCAAGCCATAATTTCGTTATGGTGCAGTTCGGAGAAGAAATCAACATAGGCGTGTGCTTTAGCATTCTCGTTTATTTGGGTTTTCCAGCGCAGGGCAACTCCATAGAGCAAAGGTGAGGAAGCATAAATCAGGGGCAACTTCCCCCTCAAACTGTAAGCTAGTTGCTTTGCCTTATTTTCCTGAGATGGGGTAAGGGGGGAGAAGTTTTCCCTTAATTCCTTTAAGAGCTCGATTGCTTCCTTCCAATCATTGCGTCTTCTCACAACCCCAATGCTTTCAAGAGACCTAAGCAAGGGAACGAAGATAAAAGGAAAGGCGAAGCGAGGAGGTAGATTGGGAGGTAGAGGAATATAGACATCATCCTCCACTATTTCCTGAAGCTTTCCTCCGCTTGATATAACCACCCTTCTCGCCCCTCTCGCCTTCGCCTCCTTATAGGCGCTTATCGTCTCCTCGGTGTTTCCCGAGTAGCTTACCGCGTAGAAAAGGGTATGGCGATTTATGAATGCCGGGAGGTTGTAATCCCTCAAAACGAAGAAAGGGACAGGCAGTTCATCTCTAAGAAGGGAGTAAACGAGGTCTCCACCTATCGCTGAACCTCCCATACCACAGACAACGATATTGGAGGGATTAAAGCGGGAAAAGGTTCTTGATTCAAAATCAGCGAGAGCATTCTCAATATCCTCGGGCATCCTCAAGGCAAGGGAGAACATATCCCCCTTATCCACTGCCTTAATTACCGAGGAATCGTCAAGGGAAACACTGCTGGGTGCACAGAAATCACAGCCCATCCTTTATTCACCCACGAAGGGAAGAAGAGCCATTATCCTTGCCCTTTTTATCGCCCTTGCCAAAGCCCTTTGATGCTTTGCGCAGGTGCCAGTTACCCGTTTCGGAATTATCTTTGCCCTCTCGGTCAAAAACTTCCGCAAGGTATCAACATCCTTGTAGTCAATCTCCTTAACTTTATTGGCACAAAAGATACAGGATTTCTTCCTGCGAGGTCTAATGCCTCGGGCTGACATATCTTCTCCTCCTTTCTTGCTTTTAGGTCATATCCTCGTCGTGTTCTTCTCTAACGATATGAAGGTTTTCATCCATTTCCTCGGTGTCTTCTGGTATTTCCTCTTCCGGCGGATACTCCTCAGGAGGGATTACTTGCCGTGGCTTGTCCAAGAAACGGATGGAGTTAGCCACTATCTCAACCACCCTCCTTCGAACGCCATCGGGAGGGGTATAGCTTCGCTCCATCAACCTGCCCTCAACACAGACAAGTCTACCTTTCTCGGCATTAGCCATCCTCTCCGCCAGGTCCCGCCAAGCAACGATAGTGAAGAAATCGGCGTCTTTGCCATCCGCTGTTGCAACGGGACGGCTAACCGCAAGACGAAAATTAGTTACCACAGACCCGGAAGGAGTAAGACGCCTCTTTGGGTCACTTGCTATTCTTCCTATTAATATCACTCTGTTGAACATTTTTCTCCTCTCCCTTTTTCTATAACTATATTATTCAACCCCTCCTTAGTCAAGTTTCAGCTTAGTTTTAAGCTCCCTTTGCTTATCCCGGATGATTTTATAACCTATAAGCTTTATCCCTTCCTCCTCTATTACCTTTTTTATCTCTTCATCCTCACGAAATAGACGATATTCCTCCGCTCTCTCCCGCCAACTACCCGCTATGTTCTTCATCTCCTCCGTCGGTAAAGCAGGATGAATGAAAATCTCGTTCACACCTATTGGAAGATTCCTCAAGACCCTAATGTAATATTCCTTCAAATCTTCGCCCTCTTTTCTTTCCCCGATTACAAGCCTATCCGGATGCAAAATGCCCTTTTCCTTTAACACAGGGCGAAGATGCGCCCCTCCTATCAATGCCTCTAACTCCGGCGTTCCCATCCTGATGGGCAAGTTATATTCCTCCGCAAGTTTGATATAAACGGCGAAATACTCAATATTATACTGAAGCACCCCCATATGGGAATCCAAATGGGTTATGTCTATGCCGAATCGGATAGCCATCTCTATCTGCGCTCTTGCCTCTAACTCCGCTTCATCAATATTTGAACGCTGATAAACCTGTTCTATCTCCCTCCATAGATATCCCTCTTCATCTATAAGACCGGGAACCTTGCTCCTATCAACCAAGGGTCCCCAGCGATAGTTATCCCACTCACAAGTATGCGTTAAATGAATCCCAAAATCAAGCGAAGGGTCTTCCCTACACAATCTCGCTATATGGGGAAACCACGCGCAAGGAACCATTATAGACCCGCTCGTAACCAAGCCGTTTCTCATAGCATCCACGGCTGCGACATTTGCTGACCAGCTAAGACCTACATCGTCAGCGTTTATAATGAGGACCCTATCCTGGGGTGAAAAGCCTAAAATCTCGTTAAGAGTGGGCATTTCACCTTCATTCATCCCAACCTATCCCCTTCTTGAACCCTATACCCTCGTGAGAATTCAGCCCCGCTTATCCTCCTTTTACCCTCAACCTGTAAGGATGTTAAGATTAGGGAGCCTTCACCGCAGGCAACGACTATCCCCTCCTTCTCTATCCTGATTATCCTTCCCGTTTCACCCTCCTCTTCTATTGCCTTCCCCTCCCATATCTTCAACATTTTCCCCTTGAAGAAAGTAAAAGCCCCAGGCGAGGGATTCCCCGCCCTTATTAACCTCTCAATCCTTTCAGCGGAATTCCCCCAATCTATGCGAAAATCCTCCTTCTTTAAGGGAGGTGCATAAGTTGCTTTATCTTCATTTTGGGGAATGCGTGGCGCCTTTCCCTCTTTTATCAAACTTATAGCGGAGAGGAGAAGAACAGCGCCCTCCTTAAAAAGCCTCTCACACAGGCTCCCATAAGTGTCATCAGGGAAGATGGGAACCTCTTTTTGAAGAATTATATCTCCAGCATCCATTCTCTCGCTTGCGTAATGGATGGTGATGCCCGTCCTATCATCACCTTCCAGAATCGTCCAGCGAACGGGGTCAGCGCCTCGCCAGCGTGGAAGAAGGCTTGGATGGAGATTTATGAAACCATAGGGCGGAATGCTCAATATCTCGGGAGGGATGTACTTACCATAACCCGCAATCACACACATTTCAGGCGAAAGCTCTTTAAGTTTTTCTACAAAAGATGGGTCTCTGAGATTATCGGGCTGAAGGACGGGGATGGAATGAGAGAGGGCGAATTGTTTCGTGGGCGGGGCTTGAATGGAAAGCCCTCTGCCGGCGGGTTTATCCGGTTGACAAACTACCCCTACTATTTCCTCTCTTTCTTTTAACGCCTCTAAAGGGTATAACGCCCAGTGGGGAGTGCCCCAAAAGACGATACGCATATATCAGCGCTTGCTCTCCGCTTTCTCCCCTGCTACTACCCAGCGAAAGGTCTCGGGATATGCCTTATCTATGAATAGAATGCCATCAAGATGGTCTATTTCGTGGCAGAGCGCTCTCGCTAATAAACCTTCCGCCTCTATATTCACTACTTTCCCCTTGGGAGTGAAACCTGTTACCCTCACAAAAGAAGGACGTGGAACCACTGCGTAAAGATTAGGGATGCTTAAGCAACCCTCCTCATCCTCTTCCGTTCCCTCAGCGTATACCAGCGAGGGGTTGACGATGGCAAGGGGCTTGTCGTCCCTTAAGACCACGATAACCCTTTGCCTCACACCCACTTGCGGGGCAGCTAATCCTGCCCCGTTCGCCGCTTTCATCGTTTCAATCATATCGTTGATGAGGCGCCGCAGATTGTCATCAAATTTGTGAACGGGCAACGCCTTCTCCCGAAGTATGGGAGCTCCAAGAGTTAGGATTTTCCTTATCATTCTAAAC